>NZ_DATCTU010000023.1 GCF_036567765.1 Pseudobacteroides sp. | reverse complement strand
ATTACCGATTTTATTTGTCCATACACTTCTTCTAAGTCCATTACCACTATCGTCACAAGCTTCGTTGACAACGTCCCATTCTGCGATTTTTCCCTTAAAATGATCCATAGTCTTGGTAATGTGGTTATTCATGGCTGAAATTAGTCCATCACGACTTCCACTCCAATTATTCATCCATCCAGGAAGTTGAGCATGCCATACAAGAGTATGTCCACGCACTTTTTTATTGTTACTTACAGCATAGTTAACCAATTTATCGCCGTTTGTAAAGTTGAAATTATTTTGTGAAGGCTCTATAGCATCAACTTTCATCTCATTCTCAGCTACAACCATTCCAAATTCGTTTTTCAGAATATCAGCATACGTTGTACCTGTTGTATTTGAGAACCATTGACTGTTAACACATGTACCAAACGTTATTCCCTTGGCTGCAGCTAATTGATATAGTGCAGTTCCTGAAGCTGTTGGAATAGGAGTAGGGGTAACTTTAACAGTAGTTGTCGGTGTGTTGGCACTAACTTCTTTATTAAAATTTGAAGCAATTATAATGACATCAGCCATGTTTATTGAGCTATCATTATTTAAGTCATATGATGAGACATATTTTCCATCTCCAGCCACCGAATTAAATTTGGTAGCCAAAAGTATAACATCAGCCATGTTTATAACGCCATCATTATTAAGATCACCCTTTAGTGAGGAACTTGAGTTGGAGGGTGATGTTATTGGTTTTGTAGGCGTTGGGCTCATTGTTGGCCTTGTAGGTGTTGGGCTTGGACTACTTGGTACTGTGGGTGACGAAGATGTGCCGATTTTTAGATCCATCTTAGTCATATCCGCTTTACCACTACTTTGATATCCTTCAACAACCATGGAGACTTCGTACATTTTGCCCATCTTCATTCCTTTAGCTTCCCATGCTTTAAAGTGTTCACTGACACTAATGGTTCCGCTTGTTCTTTTAGATGTGCAGATACTCCAATACTGCTGGAAAGTTGTATCGCCCTTAATGGAAGGCCCTGTTCTGGAGTTTTGATAAACCTCATATGTACGTCCATCAACGGTAATTGTTCCCTTCATCGGTATACCATTTCCCGGTGGCTTCCAGGTGCCATAACTATCTATGATGTAATATTCTACAAGGGGATCTTCCGTCCACCCATAGACAGCCATATATGAGTTGCCGTTGGGCTGGTAGTTGCAAGAGTAATCAATGGAGATATTACCGTAATCCTGATAAGTCTTGGTCGAGCCCAATTTCTTACCTGTACGGAATAATATATTATTGATATTACTCCATGAGCAGCTGAACGTACCACCCCCATTGAGAGTCATAGTACCGGTACCGTTATCTTTCCAGTATTCGTAGTTGTAGCCTTCAAAAGTACCGGTTGCATTTGATGTAAGCGTTGGTCCTGCATGTACCGTTACTGGAAATAAGATGGTAAAACAAAATAAAACTACAAGAATTACCACCAATTTTTGTTTCATTGTACACTCCTCCTTTTATAAATATTTTGAAAAAATATGTCATATAATAAATGTAACACGTATTAAGAAATAAATCCATAAGACTATTTTTACTCATTTTATAAAGGTGGTCAGTGTTTATTAACTCTATTCAACAGGAAGAAATACGGTGACCTCTGTTCCTTTTCCAACCTCACTTATAATGTTAATAACTCCCTTGTGCTCATTAATGATGCATTTTGCTATAGCCAAGCCTAATCCTGAACCTCCGTAAGCCCTGGAGCGGGATTTATCTACTCTATAGAACCTGTCAAAAATTTTATCTATATGTTCTTTAGGAATACCTTCACCAGAGTCAATGATAGACAATTGATACATTGTTGCATTAGATTCCAACCTCAAATGGATTTTCCCTCCACAGCCAGTATACTTTATCGCATTATCCAATAGTATTGTTATAAGCTGTTTTATTCGAAATTCATTACCATATGCTGTGATATTATCTTTATTATACAGGGTTAGGGCTAATCCTTTCTTTTTTGCAAGCGGCATAAAAGAATCGCATATTTTAAATAATAATCCGCTTAAATCAAAATAATCTTTAGGAAACTCATCTTCAGCATCTGCCCTTGCCAAAAACAATAAATCATCAACAAGTTTTCTCATGCGTTCCAATTCGCTTTGGATGTTGCCAAACCACTTTTTCTGGCTTCCGACAGTTTCCGTCTCGTTTTCCATTACTATTTCCAAATTTGAGGTTACTACTGCAAGGGGTGTCCTAAGTTCATGTGATGCATCTGCAATAAAAGCAGCTTGCTTTTCCCATGATCCTTTTATAGGCTGAATGGATTTGTTGGCAAGAAAAATACTTATTATGAAAACCAGTGTAAGGGTTACCAGACTAATGAAAATACTGATAAATAAAAGCGGTTTAATCATTACTTCTTCAACACTATAATCGAGAAATACCAGTATAGATCCATATCCTTTAGGAACTATTAAAAATTTAAATTTGTAATTATTATTAATAATATTTCCAGTAGTAACTTCCCTTTTAAGTGCTAAGTCTTTAAAAGTTTCCATATCATCCTCAGAAATAGTAATATCTGAATCAGATCCTATTGTTTTCCCATATGGATCCATTTTGACAAAAAAGAATCTTACCAGTGACGGATTATAATCGGAGCTCAATTTTTCATCTCTTGCAATGGTATTTAGTATCATATCTGCCTGAAATTTTATCCAATATTTCATTGAAAAATATATTCCGGAAAAAATCATAAGTAAAACAATTGTTAAAGAAACTATATTGGTCATGATAAACTTGATCTTAAGTTTCCGAAACATTTTTACAAAACCTCCTTCAGGCAATAACCTCTAGCTCTGATGGTTTCAATTTTAATCCCGCAATCTATCAGTGCAAGTTTTTTCCTTAGATATGATAGATATACTTCAATATTATTAAGCTCAATATCTGATTGAAATCCCCAAATTCTCTCCATAAGTTGTTCCTTCGAAATAACCAGGGCTTTATTTTTAATAAGGATTTCAAGAATCTGAGATTCTTTTGATGTAAGTTTTAAGGTCTGACTTTTTGTTTTTATTTCGCCCTTTAATGGATTAAAGGTCATACTTCCTATGTTTAATTCCTCATTTATTATTATTTCTGTCTGTCTTCTTCCTAGAGCTCTTATTCTTGCCAGAAGTTCGTCTTTTGAGAAAGGTTTTATCAAATAGTCATCCGCACCGCTATCAAGCCCTTCAATCCTATTCTTAACCGAATCTTTTGCGGTCAATATAAGGATAGGTGTTGTTATACCTTGCTTTCGCAGTTCTTTCAGTATATCAAGGCCTTCCTTTCCAGGCAGCATTCTATCAAGGATAATAAGGTTGTAAACCAGCGTTTCGGCCATTTGCTGGCCTGTTATTCCATCATAAGCTGCATCGACTATGTAATTGTTCTTTCTTAACGTGTATAAGAGAGCTTCTGAAAGATGAATTTCATCTTCAACAAGCAATATTCTCATGTTTTCACCACCTTGCAGATTTCATAACTTTATTATACAATAGCTACCTTAAGAATAACTTAACAAATTAGTTATGTATATATTATTTCTTAAGAAAAGATTAAGGTTACTTTTTTAAAATATAAATGAAATATAAAATTTGGAAGAATCAAGTGGTTTGCTTTATGGAAGGGAGGTTTTCGGTCAATAACTTTTAACATTATAAAGTGTTTTATATTAATCTACACGGCATTTTTTCTATCAATTAATTTATTTTTAAATTAGGGAACTTTTTTGCATAAATAATATTCGGGAGGTTACAAAAATGTCAAAAATTAATTTTAAGTTTCACAAAGTACTATCTTCAGTGTTATTGATCGGTGCGATAACTATCGGAGGAATTTCTACATATCCTACATTAACATCCTCTGCTGCAGCACCAATTAAAATAATGCCCATTGGTGATTCCTGTACAGAAGGTATGGGTGACCCGAATATGGGGTCCTATCGTACTGAATTATATAAACATTACAAAAATGCAGGAATTGATTTTGATTTTGTCGGATCAAACCAGAAAGGACCGAGTACCTTGCCTGATAGAGATAATGAAGGCCATTCAGGTTGGACTATTCCTCAGGTGGCAAGTAATGTAAATAACTGGCTTGCTACCCATAATCCGGATGTAATACTGCTGTGGATCGGAGGAAACGATTTACTTCAGACGGGTAAAACAAACCCTACCGGTCTTAGCAACTTGATAGATCAGATTATTAAACAAAAGCCCAATATTAAGATATTTGTATCGGATTATTATCCTGTGCCCGACAGCGTTACAAAATACAATTCGGAAATTCCGGGAGTTATTCAGCAAAAGGTCAGCGAGGGCAAGAGCGTCTACTTTAACAAGATGAGCAGCATGAATTTTGTAAGAAGCACAGACCTTTCTTCAGATGGTTTGCACCTCAATGTTAATGGATATATTAAAGCAGCTAAAATATGGTATGACAGTACAATCACAGTTTTAAAGTCTATGTCGGGAAACAGTACCCCTACAAATACCCCTACAAATACTCCAACTAACACTCCTACAAATACCCCAAGCAGTGTTAATCCGGTACCTCAAGATGTTAATGGAGACAGGGTTGTTAATATGGCTGATGTCATACTAATTGCTTCACGCTTTAATGCAATAAAAGAACAAAGCAATTATGATGTAAAATGTGATTTGAATAATGACGGAGTCATTAATATGAGTGATGTAATTATGATTGCCTCAAAATTTAACTACTCATATTAGTGCTGGAGTGATAAATGGTAAAATCGGAGGATAGGATTCATATGATAAGCACAAGAAGGCATGGTTTGCTATTTATTTCTTTTGTAATTATGATTTTTATCACAGTAGGTTTTATTCAATGCATATCAACAGCACAAGGAACAAAGGCACCTGATTTAAATGATGACAAGGTAGTTAATATGGCAGATGTTATACTTTTAGCAGGTGCTTTTAATTCTGTTTCAGGAGATGAAAAATATAAAGCCGAATATGACCTAAATAGTGATAATTCCATAAATATGGCTGATGTAATACTTATTGCAGGTCAATTCAATAAAGTAATAATCAGCACAAGCATACCTACTCCAACATCACCGCAGCAGACAAATGATATTGAAAAGATACTTATTCCCCATAAGTCTTGGACATGTGGAATGGCGGATGGGATTCCAAAACCGGAAAACGGGTCGCTGGTTTTGGAGGCAAGTATGAAGCTTGATCAAGTTTACGACTTGGGTAAAACTCAATATGGTCAAAGAAAAGTATATGTGATCCAAGGCGGCACTATAACAGGAACAAAACTATCCGGCTCTATAATGTCGGGAGGGCTTGATTTTCAACTGGATATTTCAAATGGTGCAATGGAAATCGAACAGATATTTGTAATTAAAACCACAGATGGGACCTATATATATCTAAGAAGTGCGGGCACAGCTGCAAATCAAAATGATATAAGAATGGTACCGGATTTTGAAGCACCAACCTCCAGTTCTTATAGTTGGCTCAATACAGGTAAATATGTTGGCAGACGCATTATTGATACTGCAGCTAAGACTATGAAAATAAGTGTGTATGATGTATCAGGCATAAACATAAATCCCAATTCAAGCAACTCGATTACAGTAAATGAACCTACAGATGTAAAGGACCAACCGTGGGATTATAGAAAAGCATCATCAGAAAAGAATGGCAGCCAATTTATTGTTGAATCAGTTAGCCTTGGATCAAGCCAGTCTGTAGGAGCAACTAAGAAGGGCGGAAACAGAAACATCATTCCCATAACGGGCGGTACAGTGACTGGAAAACTTAATGCCAAGATTATACCTGCAGGAGCAGATTACCAGAATCTCTCATCGCCTATGACAATTGATGCCAGATATCTTTGGATGACCAATGATGGGGAGATAATAATAGTGCGAAATGGCGGACAATTTGGGGCCCTTGTACCTACATTTGAAGTCCGGGCAGATAGTAAATATTCTTACTTGAATAATAATTTATATTTGAGTTCAAATCCGGCAATGATATCAGCTGGGGTCTCAATTACATTTTATGAAAGCCAAAAGTAGCATTTCATTTATGGTGAGGCCAAAAGAGCTCGATCCAACTGTTTAGATTAAAAGCAACCAACATTAGTGGAAACCATTCTACAATGTTGGTTGCTTTTAATTCTATGTGGGGCCATATTAAGCAAAATACAATCTCAAGTCTATCATAATGCGACAAAAAAGAGCATTGTATTTGTTATTAATATAATGGCCTTATTCCTATGTTTTGAGGCTGATATGAATTTTTGTATATTTATTTATTATTGTTTCAAGGGGGGAAGTGTACATTATGAGGGTGAAAAAAGCGTTAATTTTGGTACTTATATGGAGCAGTATTGCTACATGTTTTGTACAGATCAGTGTGTTGTCAAATGCATCAACTCCACCGGGAGATTTGAGTAATGATGGCGTAATAAACATGACTGATGTAATTATTATGGCGGGTGTATTCAATTCATCCAGAGGGGATGGAAAGTATGTTGAATCTTATGATTTGAGTAATGACGGCGTAATAAACATGACTGATGTAGTCATTGTTGCAGGCAATTTCAATAAGATAGTAACTACTGCAACATCAACAATAAAAGCGACACCAACACCAACCATAAAACTAGTCCCAACACCAACTCCAACAGTAAAATTAACTCCGACTCCAACTCCAACAGCCAATGCAACTACTCAGATTGATGATTGGAATTACAAAAGTGCAACAACAAATATCAGTATTAAAAAGGTTCAAAAAGGAACTGGCAGTTCTATGATTACATACTTTGTTGCAGATGTAAAATTAAGCGGTGATTCAACCATTTTGTCTGCATTTGCAAGAAATACCTTTGGGAAAAATATTACTGAAACAACTTCAAAGATGGCAAAGGATAACAATGCGATTTTTGCAGTTAACGGTAACTATTATGGATTCAGGAATGACGGTATAGAAATAAGAAATGGTAAATTATACAGGGAGATACCGGTTAGAGACTGTCTTATCCTATATGAGAATGGGCTTATGGAAACTGCAACTGAAAAAAATGTATCTACATCAACCTTATTGGCTAATAGGGCACTTCAAGTGGTATCCTTTGGACCTATCCTGGCTAAGGGGGGGAATGTTTTGACGACTTTTACAAATGTTCCGTCTGATCAGGGTCCGACTTACCTTTTATCAGCACATCCACGTACTGGGATAGGTATGATAGAACCTAATCATTTTATATTCATAGTTGTGGATGGAAGATCAGCAGGCTATAGTGCAGGTATGACTATGGTGGATTTTGCAAAAACATTTAAGGACTTAGGATGTAAAGAAGCGTACAATCTCGACGGAGGATTATCTGCAACCATGTACTTTAATGGAAGAGTAGTAAACATGCCCGGTGGAAAAACTACAGAGCGTGCTATTAGCGACATATTATATGTGAAGTAATAAAGAACTGCTTGTACAAATATTAAAAATATTTTTAAAATAAAACATACAACTTCATTAATTAATGGTATAATAAGATGATTACAAAAATAGGAAGTGTACTTTTCGTTTTGGATAGTGGTCTTTCTAATAGTCTGACTATTATTTCGTTAATACTTTGGTGTTACGATGAGTGGATTACTTTGTTAATCCGCTCTTTTATTGTTGTGAGCGTATTTCACAGCAAAAGTGGACACAATTTACTAATGAGCAGTAATTGAATTGTTGTTTGTATATAGATGTAAATTAAGATTATATGGAAAAGGTGGTAGTTTAATGTCATTTAAAAACCCAGACAGGCTAAAGAAAAAGAAGAATATAGTTAAGAAAGTAACAAGAAAGTCCAGAGTGACTGGCAAACCTAATTCAGTAAAGAAACCTAAACTATAACATAGAAGATAAGTCAAAGGAGAAAAAATGTCATTTGAAGAATTAAATCTTATTTCGCCAATTCGAGAGGCGTTAAAGAAAGAGGGGTATACAACACCAACTGAAATACAGAGGCAAGCGATTCCGCCGCTGCTTGAAGGAAAGGACTTGCTGGGATGTGCTCAGACAGGTACCGGAAAGACTGCAGCATTTGCAATTCCCATTTTGCAAAACCTTTGTAAAGAGCAGAGAGACAGAAAAGGTTCCAAAAACATAAAGGCCTTAATATTAACTCCAACACGCGAGTTAGCCCTTCAGGTTGGAGAAAGTTTTACTGCCTATGGGCGAAATTTAGGTCTTAGAAATGGAGTTATATTTGGCGGAGTGTCGCAAAAACATCAGACAGACATATTAATGAAGGGAATAGATATATTAATCGCAACCCCAGGAAGATTGCTTGACCTAATGAACCAGAAGTATATAGACCTAAGTCATATCAAATATTTTGTGCTTGATGAAGCAGATCGAATGCTGGATATGGGGCTTGTAGCCGACGTAAAAAGAATCATATCGCATTTGCCTGGTGTAAGGCAGACAATGCTATTCTCTGCAACTATGCCTAAGGAGATTTCAAAGTTGGTGGATTCAATTTTGACGGATCCTGTTAGAGTAGCAGTTACTCCTATATCATCTACAGTGGATATTATTGAACAGTCAGTGTTTTTTGTTGGGAAAAAGCATAAGAAACATCTGCTTTTACACCTGTTAAAGGATAAGTCTATTGCTTCCGCATTGGTGTTTTCGCGAACCAGGTACGGGGCAGACAAGATAGTAAAAGATCTTATCAAAGCAGGGATTAAGGTGCAAGCTATTCATGGAAGCAAATCCCAGGCAGCACGGCAGCAAGCATTAAACAATTTCAAGGCTAAAAAGACTAGGGTACTGGTAGCAACAGATATAGCTGCAAGAGGTATTGATGTGGATGAATTGTCCCATGTAATTAATTTTGATTTGCCCAATATGCCGGAGACGTATGTCCATAGAATAGGTCGTACAGGGAGAGCAGGATTGGGCGGAGTAGCACTTTCATTTTGTGACGAAGATGAAAAGCCATATCTTAAAGATATTCAAAAACTGATAGCCAAGATTATACCTGTGGTTGAAGGTCATCCCTATCCTTTAAATCGGATGGACGTTGAGGAGAAAAAGGGCACTACAAAGAATACAACAAAGAATACAACAAAAAATACAATGAATAATACCCATAATGCAAAAGATAATAGATCTTCAAAAACAATATAAATAAATTACTATTTTAATTGAATTTAGTAGTATATACAGCAATTAGAAGAATATATTTTTTAATAGGCTACATAAATGCAATTAATAGTGGTATAATTAGATGATTACAAAAATAGAAGTCTGTGCTTCTCGTTTTGGATAGTGGTTTTGTTTACAACTAAACTATAATTCAATTAATACTTAATAGTTACGAAGAGTGGATTACTTTGTGTATCCACTCTCAATTTTTATAATCAAAATAAATAAAAGCTATACACTAAAAATATCAATAGGAGGTGTTTTATATTAGAAAAAATGAGCTGCCTATGAATGATGAGATAAGGGACAGAGAGGTTCGACTTATTGATACTGACGGGGCTATGCTAGGAATTGTAACATCTATGGATGCACAAAAACTGGCAATTTCAAAGAACCTTGATCTCGTGAAAATTGTACCGAATGCAATACCACCTGTATGTAAGATTATGGACTATGGTAAATGTATGTATGAAAAGACTAAGAAGGAAAAGGAAGCCAGAAAAAATCAAAAGGTGCTTACGGTTAAGGAAGTAAGAGTGTCTGCTAAAATTGAAGAACATGACTTTGACTTTAAAGCAAAAAGTGCATATAAGTTTTTGCAGGACGGATATAAAGTAAAAGTCAGTATAAGATTTCGAGGCAGAGAAATGCGTTTTACAGTAGCCGGCAAAGAAGTGCTGGAAAAATTCGCAGATGCGGTTATGGATGTTGGGACCGTAGAAAAGCATCCGATGCTTGAAGGAAAAAGTATGGTAATGTTATTGAATCCGAAAAAATAATAAAGATAAACGATATTAATCACCTGGTTGGAGAAAGCTTGATGATAGGCAGCTCGACTGCAGGCTGCCTATCATGCAAAGCGGAATGACCTTCTTTCTGGGGACAGTGATTATGAATTGTTATTAGCAGCTGCCAATACACAATCGATTGCAAGCACCACAGCCAAAGCAATTATCTCGTCTGCTGATTCTGAGATATCCAATTCATAACAGTCACCCCAGGTAAACCATTTTTTATGTATAGAAACAATTGGACTTCCGTTTTTGCTTATAGAATAATCGTGGGTACTGAAGCTGCCTTCTGCATCCCAGTTAAGCCCTATTATTGAATACTTCTGAGGAAAGGACTTTCTGACATATAAACGCAACTTGATTTTCAGCGTTATCATAAATATGAAGTTTTTTACCGATTGAAAAAGCTTCTCCCTTCACGTTATACCTAATATTACCAAATTCGTCCATAACGGAAAACTTGTCACCCCATAAAAACACTTTTTGTTTAATAACTAACTTCATTATGCATTTCCCTCTAATTTGCATTTTTCATAATATAAACCTCAACCCTTCTATTTCTGTCCATACCTCCGCTTGTGTTGTTTGATGTAATGGGCATTTCTGGCCCCATACCTAAAATATCTACTCTGCCGTCAAGAACTTTGAATTGGCTTAGAATTTTTTCTTTTACACGCAGGGCTCTTTGATTGGACAGCTTGATATTCATATTGTAATCACCTTTATTATCCGAATATCCGACTAATAAAATCTTAGAATTAATATATTTATTTCTAAATAAGAAGTTTATAACCTTTTCCAAATCCTTTGTGGATTTATTATCTAGCTCAGAACTGCCGTTTTTAAATAAAAAGTTGATGGAAAGTCTTCCTTGGGCATTGGAAACAATCTGATTGTACTTTTGCTCTGCTTCCTGGCTTTTAAAAGTTGGTTTGGTAAATGGTCTGAAATTTTCATCAACTTGAATATCTATTGTAGCAAAGCCGCAATTTTTTATTATATTCTGCCCCTCATCATCTGTAATGTAATTTATAAGCTCAGTTGCATAGGGGTTTTGGATTTTTTCAGGACAGTATAAATATATTCTTTTACTCAGGTAATATTCTTCTGTAGCTATGTTAAAGGTATTTGGAAATACAGGGGCTGCAGTACCTTGTGATATTGAAAGAGGTTTAGTGTCTCCAGTATATGAAAAACTGGTGAACCCTATGGAATTTATGTCCTTTAATACCTCATTGGACAAGCCCTCAGCACTCTCTATCCGTACCGCTTCACTTAAAAGAGCTTTATCACTAAGTATGAGATTTTTAAATATTTCATAAGTTCCCGAATTTTCATCCCTTGAAAAAACTTTGATTTTACTATCTTTCCCACCAACTTGTGACCAATTGGTAATTTTTCCGCTAAATATATCTGAAATTTGTTCAACAGATAAGTGGTTTATAGGATTATTCTTGTTTACTATTACCGAGATGCCATCTAGTGCAATTATAAATTCTGATTTAAGAGTAGAGAGATCACCAAGACCAATAGCCTTAAGCTTACTAAGTTCCAGTTGGTTTATTTTCCGGGATGTCATACCAATATCGCATGCTGCTAATTCAAAGTCCTTAAATGCGGTGCTTGACCCATGTGAATAGATTTCAACAGTATTCGCTTTATCATCCTGATTTGACCACTTGAATTCTACCTTTTTTTCTTGTGGGTTTGCTCCTTCTTTTGTTTTTATTTCTATAGCTCCCTTTTTTTCAAGATAACCTTCTACCAGTTTTGGCATCAAATTTGTGCCTATAGTATTTGAGCCATGAATTCTTAATACTGTTTCGGGTTTATTTTCTGAATTACTGGGTAATTTTGGGTCTGTGTCTTCTATGGGACTATTGATTTCATTTGATACTGAGGAACTTGAAGCTTCAATAGTATGGTTTCCCCAAAAAGCCTTACTAATTGCAAAGCCAGTGATAATAAGAATTGAAATTAACAAAACGGGAACACCGATTTTTCTGGTATCGCTTAATAAGCCTCTTATACCGGGTTTAAATAGATAAGCACAATCAGAGCATGGTTTAAAATTTCTCTTGCTTGCATCTTCATATTTATTGCACATGGTATTAAGGCACTTTTTTGAAATATTCATTTTTGGATCTCCTAAAATTTTTATAAATTGTTCTTAAATATTAACTGTAAATGATAAATGAATGTTCTAAGAAAAGAATTTTCCATTAATTTATAAATAATACCATATATATTATGTGGTATCAACAATTTATCCATAATAATGCATAAATTTATACAGAGAAATAAAAAATTAATGGTTATTAAGAATTATTGTTGACAATTATAATGAAATAATGGAGGATGATATAGTGTATGAGAATAAAGACATAGAAACATAGATAAGATGAAGGATTTAAAAAGAAATTATGGGAAAATTAGTTATCGGAATACTTGCACATGTGGATGCAGGTAAGACAACATTATCGGAGAGCATGTTATATTTAAGTGGTAGGATAAGGAAGCTTGGAAGAGTGGATAATAAGGATGCGTATTTGGATACCTATGAACTGGAAAGGGCAAGAGGTATCACCATTTTTTCGAAGCAGGCCATATTTGAAATAGATGGAGCAAGGATAACTTTATTGGATACTCCAGGCCATGTAGACTTCTCAGCTGAAATGGAGCGAACACTTCAGGTGCTGGATTATGCAATTTTAGTTATAAGTGGTGCTGATGGAGTTCAGGGGCATACCAAAACTTTATGGCGACTGCTTGATATGTATAAGATACCAGTGTTTTTATTCGTCAATAAGATGGACCAGAATGGCACCGATAGGGACAAGTTGGTAAATGAAATTAAAAAGCAGTTGGATGACAGATGCATTGAATTTGGACAAGTTAAGGAAGACGTTTTTTATGACCAATTGGCAATGTGCGATGAAATTATGATGGAAGCTTATTTGAATACAGGAAAAATTGATACTGAAAAGGTTAGTTTGGCTGTCAGGGAACGCAAAGTATTTCCGTGTTTCTTCGGGTCAGCATTAAAATTGGAAGGTATTGATCAGTTTGTTCATGGCTTGATAAAGTATACAAAAGCACCTGGCTATCCTGATGAGTTTGGGGCTAAAATATTCAAAATAACAAGGGACGAGCAGGGTAACCGACTCACACACATGAAGCTAACAGGCGGAAAGCTTAAGGTGAAAGATGTGTTGACCAATGGTGCGTGGGAAGAGAAAGTAAATCAAATTCGCATTTATTCCGGTCAGAGATTTGAGCCGGTAAATGAGGTTGATGGAGGTTCTGTAGTTGCAGTGACGGGTTTAATTGAATCCAAGCCTGGAGACGGTTTGGGAATAGAGAAGGCCTCAGCAGCTCCTGTATTGGAGCCGGTGCTGCTTTATAGAGTGGTACTCCCTGAAGGTTGCGACCCAAGAGTTATGATTCCAAAGTTTCGTCAGATTGAGGAAGAGGAGCCGGAGATTCAAATTGTCTGGGATGAGCAGCTGCAGGAAATTCAGGCAAAGATAATGGGAGAAGTCCAGATTGAAATTCTGCAAAGCCTTATTAAAAGCCGGTTTGATGTGGATGTAGCATTTGATGACGGAAAGATTGTATATAAAGAGACTATTGGAAATGTTGTTGAAGGTGTAGGGCACTTTGAACCATTGAGGCATTATGCAGAAGTCCACTTGTTATTGGAGCCTGGAGAGCCGGGAAGCAGCATCCTATATAGGTCAGAATGCAGTGAGGATGTCCTGAGTAAAAGCTGGCAAAGGCTTATCCTAACACATCTGAAAGAAAAAGCTCATAAAGGTGTATTGACAGGATCAAATATTACAGACATGAAAATAACTTTAGTCTCAGGCAGAGCACACAATAAGCATACAGAAGGAGGCGACTTCAGAGAGGCCACCTACCGTGCAGTGCGGCAGGGCTTAAAGGAGGCGGAATCCATTTTGTTGGAGCCTTATTACTCCTTCCAGTTGGAGCTGCCTGAGAAAATGGTGGGAAGGGCTATGACTGATATTGAGAAAATGCATGGCACATCCGAGATTTCCCAGATAAATGGCGATATGGCAGTTCTTGTAGGGAGTGCACCTGTTATAACTATGAGGAATTATCAGAAGGAGGTAATGGCCTATACAAAAGGTATTGGAAGGTTGTTTTGCAGCCTTAAAGGATATGAGCCATGCCATAATGCAAATGAGGTTATAGAACGCATAGGATACGATTCTGAGAGAGATTTGGCTAATCCTACAGGTTCTGTGTTTTGTGCCCAAGGTACAGGCTTTCTGGTGGAATGGAATGAAGTAAAGAATTACATGCATGTTGAAAGCTATTTGAAGAAATCTCATTTAGATGTAACAAACCCAAAGTACAAATCATATTCAGAAGAAAGGTCAATCAGCTTGGAGGAAATTGATCAAATTATCAATAAAACCTTCTATGCAAACCAAGGCAGGAAGGCTGTCTGGAAAAGAGAAAAGACATATTATGAAAGCAACCATAAACCTGCCGCTAATACTAGCCGACCAAAGGAAGCAAAAGCGGATTATCTTCTTGTGGATGGCTACAATATTATCTTTGCATGGCCGGAGCTTAAAGAGCTTGCAGATGAAAACATGGATTCTGCAAAAATAAAATTGCTTGACATTCTCAGTAATTACCAGTCCATTCGGAAATGTGTGATCATTGCCGTGTTTGATGCTTATCGTGTTCAGGGACATCGTGAAGAGGTAATTGATTATTATAATATCCACTTGGTATATACCAGGGAGGCACAGACAGCGGACAATTATATTGAAAAATTTGCTCATGATAATAAGAAAAACTATAATATTACAGTTGCTACATCAGACGGTTTACAGCAGATGATTGTAAGAGGTGAGGGGTGTTCCTTGTTGTCTGCCAGGGAGCTGCAGGCTGAGATTGTAGGTGCCAATAACAAAATGATGACTGAATATAGAGAAATGATAGGAATAGATCGCAATTACCTTGTTGATGCATTGCCACAGGAAGTAAAAAAGAAGATGGAAGGCATGGTTAAAAAAGCAGATGATAAATAGTAGTAGTCGTTAGCTGTTAATAATAATCAGTTCCATGCCGGTTTTATCCCAAAATTCATTTTTTATGGTTTGTTCCATTTCGGGCTCAATAGAACTGACAACAGCCTTTATAACCATTTCCTTTGGCAGATATGCGAGATTTTTTTTAAGAGGAATACCCTTTTGCATAAACAATCTTGTACCTGTATTGAATATTTCATTCTGGTTCGGCGTGGGATTTATTCTCAAACTCCATCTGATCCTGCTTTCCAACTCATCTATCAAAGAACGGTATTTTTCTCCGATAGCAGGGGAGATAAAAGAGAGTTCTATAGAGCCTTCGCCGTCTATAGACTTGATGCTTTTTCGGTAAAGCTTGTCGGGTTTATCCCGAAAAGCCTCGTCAATCAAGGAAAGTGCTTGATTTTGTTCCATCTGGAAATCATATTTTTTAACAGGAATTTGTGCTGAAGTTGTTTTCTGACCTGGAGTTACCAATTCCAGGTTAATGCCTGAGAGGTTAAGAAATTCACAGCAAATTTTTTCTTTGGTCTCTTCGTTAATTTCTTCACTCAAAGCAGCTTTTATACGATTTTCATTCCTGTAATATGATACTGATCCAGTTAATTCTGCATTGGAAGGGAGTAACGAAATTATCAGATTCTGCACAGCCAAAAGATTACAGTCTTCATTGGTTTCAACTGTCCAACCGGATATTTCTTCAAAGGATTTTATATCATTTTCATATTTTTTAGAAGCAGCCTGAGGAAAATTAAAATAAATGAGGGCTACCTTCTCATCAAATCGGGCACCCTTTTTATAAATGCCTGCCTCCTTAGGGAAATGTGAATCTACTAGAGAGAGCATTGAGTTAGATTCCATAGGTCCCTTTTGGTCAATTGCTGCTATTATATCTTCTTCAATTGCATGAAACATAAACGGGTACTTTAAATCTGCTTCGAAATATGAAGATGTGTTTATAAGGATAATAAATTCATTAACCTCATTTTCTCTGATCTCCCGTCCCGACCAGATAAAGAAAATTTCTTCAATTGTAAATGCTCTGCCATTACCGTATGTTTTAATGATATAATGCCATAATTCTTTTATATTATCCTTAGTAAGGGTTTCGGATTTTTTCAATGAGCTAAGCTCAGTCTTGGTTAATTGTTTTCTGGGATTTGTGAGGTTTATTTCATATATATCGCTGTTTGCAGGCACATAAATACGTCCTTGGTACTCTTTTTGAACTTCATTTGCGAGTGAAGATGTTATTTCCCTATTTCCATGTATGAAAAATACCCTTTTTGCACTTAGGGAGTGTGTGAGTGAAATTATTCCGGTTTTATCAGCATGGGCAGAAAGGCCGAACTTTCCTATACCGCATCTAATAGGCACAGTTAATTCACCCAGTTTTAAGACCCTTTCACCATCAATGGTATTTTCCGATAGTTCCAATAGCTGATGTCCAGGTGATTCTTCATCCTGGTAGCCTGTTATGGCTATGAAATTTCCTTCGTCAGAAGCAAGCTTTTCAGCATACCACTGGCTTGGACCTCCTGTGAGCATACCCGAACTGGAAATAATACAGCAGGGTTCCTTGGAATTTATTATTTCTTCACGTTGTTGTTTATTTGTTACTGCTGTAACATTATCATCAAAAAAGATATCTATTCCTTTAAATATTCTTTTTGACAGCTGCCTTTTAAGATAATTCGGGTTAAGTTTGTATACCCGGCAAATATCATTGACCATGCCGTCTGTATAAATCCTAAAAGGGGGGAGAATACCCTTATTTATCGATGATTTGAGTATTAGAATCACTTCCTGGGCTCTTCCGAGTGCAAAAGCAGGGATTAAGATCTTTTTGCCTGCTTTAATTATTTCTCCAACCTTTTCAACAAGCTTTCTTTCTTCCGTTTCCCTACTGGAATGCAGCCTGTCTCCATAAGTGGATTCTATGACGGCAATATCAGGACGAAGCTTTGGAAATGAGGCCTTTTCAACAGTTTTTTGAGGCTGGAGGGAAAAGTCTCCGCTGTAGAAGAAGGCTCCTTCTCTGCCGCTTATATATATGGCGGCAGCCCCGGCTACATGGCTTGCGTTGTAAAATGTGATTGAGATATCATTATCAAAAGGTTTGAAGGTAAAACCAGGTGAAAAGCATAGTATCCTGTCAAGCATGTTTTTTACATGAACTTCAGCAAAAATAGGTATTTCCGCTTCACGGTACTCCATAATTTTCAGGCTATCAAACAACAGAACACGGACAAGGTCTTTGGTTGCATGGGTCATGTATATCTTGGCTTCAGGATATTCCCTGCTAAGTACCGGAAGACTTCCGGTATGGTCCATGTGGGCATGGCTGATAACAATAGCATCAACACCGCCGTTTTCCTGGACTATACTGAGATCAGGCAGGTATTCCCTTGTACTTCCCATTCTCATTCCACAGTCCAGAACTATATTTTTACCATCCAATTGTAATAGAATACAGCTTGCACCAACCTCTTGTGCACCACCGCAAAATCCAAGTTTCATCAAATTCGCCTCCGGGAATTATTTTAAGGCACGATAATGTTTTTTTCAAGGGGGGAATTGATGATATTATATGTATTATATAAAAAACACTTGGATAATGTATTTTTGAAATCCCCTTATCCGATTAGTAATTCCATTTTACATAATTTTCATTATCCCCATGATTGCATATACTTTGTTAAAAAATCGTGGGGAATATTGAATCTTTCATTATCAATAAATACTTCCTGCAGTCCATCATTTAAATCTTCCTTCTCTTTAAATTGACTAACCTCTTTATGAATACTCTCCATTTTCTCATCGAGTTGTGATACCGTATCTGCTGCCATCTTAAGCTCTTCCTTCAAACCTTCAGGAATTTCTTTGTCATATTTATAGTAAATTTTATGCTCTAAACTAGCCCAGAAGTCCATAGCAATTGTTCTTATTTGAACTTCAACATAGACATCATCTGCTCTGTCAGACATAAAAATAGGTATTTGTAATATCAAATGCAAGCTTTTATAACCATTAGGCTTAGGATTCTTTATATAATCCTTGCATTCAATTACCTTGATATTTTTTTGATTTTGCAGCATGTCTCTTAATTCATAAATATCGGAAATAAAGGAACAAGTAATTCGAATGCCAGCAATATCTCGGATATTTTCTTTTATTGAAGATACTGTTAGTTCATGTCCTTTTCTGTTAACTTTTTTTACAATGCTTTCAGGCGTCTTTAGACGAGATTTAACATGCTCAATAGGATTATAGTCATGAATATAGCGAAACTCTTGCCTCAAAATATCAATCTTTGTATTAACCTCATCCAATGCAAATTTATAAGACATCATAAATCGAGTTAGCTCTGTTTTTATTTGCTTTATATTTATATTTTTTTTACTCTCCATAATATATCTGCTCCTTTTACTCTTCATTAGTTATTATTGGCCTGAATAAATTCTTTAATTTAATTTTACTATATAAATATGAACTAAATATGAACAATGATCAAATCTGTTCTTTAATGTCTGCATTCCATCTCTAAACAGCTTGATAATATCGTCATATTCTTTACCCCTGGCAGTAGGAGTTGACTGAATTACAAATATTTGATTCTCGTCCGGCACCACAGTAATATTCTGACCCTCAAATCCACTGCAACCATAAAAAGCCATCTTTTGCCGTTCTTTTCATGCCAATATTTATCAAGTCTCCACCGTAGGGATTTGTTTGGATGCCTATGTTTTGTCCATTGTTGCAGCTCTTACACTAAAAACAGTATTATATTCTTTCATAATGTCCTGCTTCTCAAATAGGTGTCTTCAACAATATTAAGAATTGGAGCATCAGGGTATAAGTTGAATGCATCTTAAGTTTGAGAGATATATTACGGCTATTTTATGGGAAAAAATTATTATAATTAGGCCTTGTTAGAATCGACAATTATTGAATGTCAATTCTAGCGAGGCCTGAAATGCTTATTATAACTGTTGAATCTAAATTGATCTAACTTAGATACAATTGACAAACTTGGATGATTAAGTTATACTGATAAGCTGGAAGAGGAATCAATTGCCAATAGAAAAGTGGTGTATTTACAATTTTAAACAGATGGGGGCTGGAACAAATTATATGAAAGCACATATTAAATCTAAAGATAAAGGATTAAAAAATATAATAAAGACAACTTTGTTTGAGAACTTAAAAGAAGCATCAGAAAAAAGTTCGAGGAATACTTCTGGAATTTACTTTATTTCAGGTGATGGAACTGAGTTCTTTCAATCTTATTTTGAACTATATGCAAATGCAATTAAACTAATGGGGGGATTGCGGCAACTTGGTTTAAAACAAGGAGACATGGTAATATTCCAATTAAAAAGTGAATTTAATTTTATAAATTTGTTTTGGGCATGTATTGCAGGAGGGATTATACCGGTACCATTAACTATATCATCCACAGGTGCAAAGAATTCCGAGTGGTACTTAAAACTTAAAAATGTATGCCATCAGTTAGAAAAACATATAATTGTTACAGAAAAAGAATTTGAAAGTATTTTTCATTCGATGATAGATAATGGAGAACTGAATAGCAAAATAGTATGTATTGAAGATTTAGAAAGAAAAGAAAATAATTTGATTCCATATAATCCCGATTTAAAAGACATAGCATTTATCCAGTTCTCTTCAGGGAGTACAGGGAATCCTAAGGGTGTTATGCTCACCCATGAAAATTTATCGTATAATATAAATCAGATCATCTCTTCTGGAAAGATAACAAGTAATGATTTTGTTGCAAATTGGATGCCTCTTACTCATGATATGGGTATGATAGGAATGCATCTTACCTTCGTAAAAACTAAGGGTAATCAATTTATCATTTCTCCTGAAACATTTATTAAAAGACCACTGTTGTTTCTGGAAAAAGTCACAAAATTTAAGGCAACGGTATTTGGTTGTCCAAATTTTGCACTATCATGGTTGGTTGAAAAGATTCCTGATAAAGCATTAGAAGAAATAGATTTTTCCACCATTAGACAAATATATAATGGTGCAGAGCCAATCTCAATGGATGTTGTAAGGAAATTTAAGAATAAGTTCAAGCAATGCAGTTTAAATGATACAGCAATGTTTTTGGTCTATGGAATGGCAGAAGCCTGTCTTGCAGTAACATTTCCTAATTTAGAAGAAGTTGAAAAGAGCCATAAAATCAATAGGGCAGCTTTTACACAATCTAATGAAGTTACTTATGTAGATGATATTGATACCAACTTTATAGAATTTGCAGATGTGGGATCTCCGCTTTCAGGTGTTGAAATAAAGATTCTTGATGATAATGACGTTCTACTTAACGAAAGTGAAATTGGGAATATTGTAATAAAAGGACCAAATGTAACACAAGGCTATTATAACAATAAAGAAGCAAATGAAGACTTATTTATTGAAGGTTTTTTAAGAACTGGGGATCTCGGTTTTATTAAAGACGGGAGATTGGTGATAACAGGCAGGAAAAAAGATGTAATTTTTTTAAACGGACAAAATTTTTTCGCACATGATATAGAACGTATTTGTGAAGAATTGGAAGAAGTTGAAATGGGTAAAGTTGCGGCTTGTGGTCTGACAAATGATAGAATTCATAGACAAGAGATGATAGTCTTTATTCAGTATAAGAGAAAGCTGGAGGATTTTCTACATATAGCAGAAAAGATTAAAAAGCATGTAAATAAGAAGACCGGACAAACAATAACTCATGCTATTCCTGTTAAGGTTATTCCAAGAACTACTAGTGGCAAGTTACAGCGATATAAGTTGGCAAAACAGTATTTAAATGAAGAATTTCAAGATGTAATATCTATGATATCTTCAACTTCTGAGCCTAGCATAGATGAGTCTTTAAAAACATATCCGATAGAAAGTGAGGTTGAATTTGAGCTTTTAAAGATATGGTCAGAAATTTTGGACAACACAAAAATTAGACGTGATGATGATTTTTTTAGTGTTGGCGGGGACTCTCTGAAAATGATGCAGATTTTAGAAGAAATTCATAAAAAGTTCAATGCCGACATACCAGTTAAGGATTTTATAAAATTAAGTAATATTATAGCAGTTGGAGAGTACATTTTAAAACACAGAAGCGAAACTAGGATTGTTCGTTATGCAGAGAAAAGCTTAGACAAAGAAAATCTATATGAGACATTTCCATTAACAGAAGTACAGATGGCATATTTTATGGGAAGAAACAGCGGCCTTGAGATGGGGGGGGTATCAACCCACGGGTATTATGAAATAGAAACCGTTATGGATATGGAAAAGCTAAAC
>NZ_DATCTU010000022.1 GCF_036567765.1 Pseudobacteroides sp. | reverse complement strand
CACCCCTACACCCTCCGGCAATAAGCAAATCAGTATCAAGACTTTTGACAACTGCTAAAATCTTCTTGTAATCCCTATAATAACGGCTTCCAGATACTAAAACCTTCATATGTAAAACCTCCAGATTTACTGAAAAAGCCTGTAAAAAATACAAGCCTTTGCACTAAAGCCGGAAGCTGCTATATCAATGCTTCGTGAAAATATACATGATGAAAAACACCAATCGAAACTGATAGACTGAGCTGCCATAATCCTTGGCAGCCCTACGTAAAAATCTTTCAAAACTCCTCATATCTCATCCTCGCTGTCAATCTTCTTTATAGTAATGACACCCTGTGAAACCTCAATAACCACCTTACAGCCAATCTCAAAACCGAAATCCCTCAGCCACTCAGCTGCTACTGTGACAGCTGGAGCATCGTCCAGCCAATGTGACCTGATAGATGATAAAGCTACCATATAATACACCCCCATAAATACTACTAGCTAGCCTATGGAGACTGATACATCTACATAAGCTGGAGCAAAAAATACCGCTATCCATTGCTTATGTCAAGGGACTTTGAGAAAAAAAGAAAGAAAAAATGCCTATTCTTTAGCAGTCCTCCGTAGTCGCTAATTATGTGCTATCAAGAGACTTCGTAGTTCACATCAGGATAATCCAGTGACTATTTCGCTGGTCACTGGATTATCCTGAAAAAACAGGTATGGTTATTTTGAACCATACCTGTTTTTGATTGTGATTTATCCGATTCTGTAAAGAAGCTAAATAGAAGCAATTAAAAGTTCTTATTTGAATTTATTGAAAAGAGAAACAATAAGTAAAAATATATTTCTTAAGAATTACAATTATGGTGTAACTACAATTAACTCAAAGAATTATCTTCAAAAATGGGAAAATCTCTCTGCGAACTTATAGGTGTCAGAGAGATTTTTCTTTAGTGGTCTTCCCTTATTCATATTTTATCGTCATGCAATTTCATTAATCAATTTCAAACTCTGTTCTCTCAAGCCATTTATCTAATGCTCTTTTAAAAAATATATACTTATTGCCTATTTTCAAATGTGGTATACCAGATTTTTTAGAATTTAAGATTTTAGTTAACTCGTTCTCTGTCAAGCCTAAATAAAGAGCTGTACTGCTAAAATCGTATGTGTTACTATTATTAACCAAGTTACCATCTTGATGATAACTATAAATTGAATTTCCAATGCCAGACAAACCATCTCTTGCTCCATTTAAGCCATATTGTATTTTTTCAGAACTTCCGCTCATTCCATTAGCGATTATTAAGGAACTAATAACCATTGTAAAAGAAATAAATAAAGCAGAAAAAATAATCAACTTTTCCTTCGACATAAAGCACACCTCTCCAAAAATATTTTTTGAAATACAATTACATATTTATAAATCCAGCTTATCTTTTGCTTACTTTTTAATGCTACAGCATAAAATATGTGCCTTATTTATACCACTGCTCATTCTTCAGAGTATTTATTCGGAACTATAGGGTATGAGTAAATTCCAATATTTTTATCTATAAAACCTCTCCTCTGTGCCCCTAACAATGTACTATACATATTTTCTCTACCTACAGCATTATCGGTATGAAGATATATTCTCTCAGCCTTTAATCCATTTTCGCAGATATATTTGACTAGATCATATCCTGTCGGAAGTAGGTTTCCTTGTATATCAATACCCATGTCGTGATCAAGAGAAAGTATACCAATTTTAAAATTCTCAAGATAATAAATTGCCTGCTCTATTGTTCGCGCTATTTCAAACCCATCTGGACAATTACGTAAATCATCAAGATATACGTTAATTTTTTTGTTCATATTCATTTTACTCCAATTATCTTAATTTGCCTCATATAAAAAATGTGAAATAATTCAACTACACGTTATGCTCATAATTTCAACTGCAACTTGGAATTTAGTTCCTACTTTTTACTGGTTTTCTTATTAAGTTTCAACACAATATTACGCTTCGATGCCATAGTTTGAAACAGATTTGCCGCAAATGTAGCTTTTTCTTTTAGCGTTAGATTGTCCGATTCTGTTTCAGTTGCAATTTGTTCCACTACGGATTTTATATCTTGCAGTTCCAAAAGATTAACAGCTATACAGAAAAAACTCTTTCGCCGCCCATCGTTATAGTTTGCCAATAAATATTTTAAAATTTCTATTTTTTCAGTAAGTTCAAATTGATAGGAGGCTATTCCTATTTTCTTGACTTTCTCAATATCCTTTAACTGATTGCGATGAGTAATAAAGGAGTCAAATGCATCTATACTATCATATTTTTCACAGGGATACTCGCCACACAAATAGCAGTATTCAATTCCGCCACGCTGTTGGCTGCACCTTGCAATTGCACATGGTTGATTACCATCTCCACCCCCACAACCAGGACAATAATTATCCAGGTGCATTGAACACAGCCCACAGTTTAAGCCACAAAGCGAAAATAAAGTATAGCACCTTTTGAAATTTTTCATTTATATACCTCCTCTGTTAAATTCCTGTTCATCGGTAAATCATATAAATATAGCGAATTAACCCAAACTTTATGAATGTCATAAAATATAGTTACTTGACTTTATACTCCATATAAGCTGCTAAGTCGATAGAATCAGTAGTATCAGCGTAACCAATTTGCACATTTATAAATTTGTTACCATTAAAAGTACTATTAGACGGTAACTCGGTAATTAAATCATCCTTAAATTCTACTTGGTAATAATTTGTATTATTTAACAATTGAGTAGCCCCTATTGTGCCTAATGAAGTTCCGTAATGAAAGCTAATCTTACCAGTATTGTTATTCTTTTTTAAATCTTCAGCATTGCCTTTATAGATAAATTTGAACACATTATCATTAGTTCTTATAACTAACCATTTTTCTGTATCCCCATAAAAATTATTAAATTGAATATTTTCTTTTTTTGAGCATCCACTTATTATAGCTACAAGAGTAACTATAATTAAAATAGAAACCAAAAATTTTCTCATAGGGTTCAACCCCCCTAATAATAATTTAGCTTAGTGCGTGATATAAACCTATAATGTCATAGACTATGGAAACACTATAACATATTTTGCCATAACTATAAATAGCTGAACTTAGTGTACGGTTTTTGTGAAAATCTGTATGTGCTTCATATTTCAATAGTTAGAAACTCCGGTGTTGCAGCTTTTCGGTGTTTGTTTTTTACTCTAATCACTTTAAGGAGTCCCTTAAAAGCATCTTCAAGTAAAAAGCTCATATACAGATTGAGCTTTTTACTTGAGATATGATAGAAAGAACTGCTAGCAGTCTTTCTATCATATCGGTTGAAACTAAAAAGATTCTCCAAAGCTTCTTATTAGCAGTTCTAGAGAATAGGCATTTTTTCTTTCTTTTTTTCTCAAAGTCCCTTGACATAAGCAATGGATAGCGGTAGTCTTTGCACCGGCTTATGTAGAGGTATATGACTCTATAGGCTGGCGAGTAGTATTCATGGGGGTGTATTTTTATGGTAGCTTTATCGTCTATCAGGTCACATTGGCTGGATGATGCTCCAGCCGTTACAGTTGCAGCTGGCTGGTTGCGGGATTTTGGCTTTGAGGTTGGCTGCAAGGTGGTTATTGAGGTTTCACAGGGTGTCATTACTATAAAGAAGGTAGATAGCGAGGATGAGATATGAGGGATTTTGAGAGGTTTTTACATAGGGCTGCCAGAGATTACGGCAGCTCAGTTTTTCAGTTCCGGCTGGTATTTTTCATCCTATACATTTCTCAAAGGCGTTGATATAGCTGCTTTTTCAGCTTTCAGCTTTAGTGCAAAGGCTTGTATTTTTACAGGCTTTTTCAGTAAAACTGGGGGTTTTAGATATGAAGGTTTTAGTATCGGGCAGTCGTTTCTATTCTGACTATCGGAAGATTTTGGCTGTTATCAGTAGTTTGGATATTGATTTGCTTATTACCGGAGGCTGCCGTGGGGCAGATTTCCTTGCTGTTCGTGCTGCCCGTCAGTGCGGTATCAGGTATATTGAGTACCCGGCAGATTGGCAGAGATTTGGTAAAAGTGCCGGGCCTAGACGTAATCAGGCCATGCTGGACATGGAAAAGCCTGATTTGCTGTTGGTCTTTCATGAGGATTTATCCAAAAGCCGTGGGACCCGTGACATGCTCCATAGAGTTGTCAGGGCAGGTATTCCATACAGGATTTACTACTAGTACTGTTTTAGTGCAAAGGCTTGTATCTTACAGGCTTTTTCAGTGAAACTGTAAGTTTCATTTTTACTGAAAGGGAAAACATTTCGGCTGACGAGGTTCACGTGGGCTTTGTGCTTACACTACGATTTACATGCCTTTGTTTTCCCTCCTTAAAACAGCTATATAAGTCTCTTTATACAGATAAAACTAATATAGGCAACTGCGAAATAACCGGCTTTTGGGTTATTAGAGCAGTTGGAAAAAGTAAATATAAAGTGTTTTATCAATCTCTTAAAGGGATTTATATAGCTGCTTTAAAACAAGCGTAAAGGTTAATGCAGGAGTCTTGAAGTTTAAGGCTCTTATGCTGTTCATTAGGGATGTCTGTTAAAGCGGTTTTGAACTTTGATATTTTAATAAAGGAGTTGGTTTTAAATGTTACACCCCAAA
>NZ_DATCTU010000021.1 GCF_036567765.1 Pseudobacteroides sp. | reverse complement strand
TTCCTTTCCCTTTTTTGACCCGATCTGATATAATTTCATATGTGGCAGCTCCTTTCATTTTTTGTTTTCCCAAACAATAGTTTATCAAACTACCGTCTGGACTGCCACCTTCAATTTCTACGAAATTCGGGACTTACTCTTTGTTGTAAGGAGGCAGGTTTTATGTTTGGTTTTAGAAGAAACATATTTCATAGAACTATTGCAGTTTTATTTGGACTAATGATCATACTTTCTACATATTTAGTTATTACAATAGCAAACATCCACGGCTAATAATTAATAATGCTAGTTGTATTCGTATATTTTTCAATTAAGTTGAATTAAATTGTATTTTTTATTATTTTTATTATTTTGATTATAATTACACTTTTTGCTTATATGGCTGAAAGTGTTTTTATTTTGTATTATATTTTGATTGACATAGCATTTCATGATTTATATAATTATTTAGAATTAAACCGGATTATTTGGTTATCCTATGTTTGGGGGAAAAGTATGAGCAATGAACCAAGCCAAGATAAAATAAAGGATATAAGGTTTTACATACCGGAAGCTTTCAGGTTTTATAGTATAAAGAATGAGTATTTGACACCCATATTATTTGTTATAACCTTGATAGTTCTATTTGCTTTTGAGTATATTCCTTTTCCGGCGGCTTTCAATGACTACAAGGGTGTTTTTGTATTTGTAAGATTGATTATAGCCAATATGTGCTATTTGGTATATTTATCAGCGTATATCAAGGATCTAAAGGGAGAGAAATACTCTTTAAAGGAAATGATAATTCCCAGTTGGCAAGGGCTTGTCAGCTTATTTGCCTTGTCAATAATAAATGTTGTTTTGTTTGTTGCATCTATTACGCTATATTTTCTTTTACCTGCGGTATTGATTTATCTTACCGTTATATTTTGTCCATGCTATGTTTTTGACAAGAAGAACAGTTTGTATGAATCGATGATCTCGAGTAAAAATGTTACTGTAGGCTATAAAATGAGACTTTTGAGCCTTATAGCAAAGTTTTTATTTCCTGTGACTGTGCTCTTGCTTCTTACACTTATGGTTGCAGGTTCATCTACTAAGGTGCTAATTTTCCCGTTTGTTTTATCCTTTGCGTATTCAGTTTCAATGTTTATGTTTCATAGAATAATAGCGTTATTGTATTATGGATTTGAGATAGGTCCCAAGGAAGAGGATGTATTCTAATATAAAAGAAAAAAATACATCTTGACAAACATCCAAAGGTATAAAGGTATATATAATAGTAAATGTATCTGGTCGCTTAGCTCAGCTGGTTAGGGTACACAGTGTATTTATACAACCAATAACCATTGAAAAAACTTACAAAATTAACTCTTGAAATATAGATCAAATCATTGTATACTTATAAAGGTCTTGGGCAATTAACTCAGCTGGTATGAGTGTCACCTTGACATGGTGGAAGTCACAGGTTCGAGTCCTGTATTGCCCATTATATTAAAAGGTTTCTGTTGTTAAAACAGGAGCCTTTTTGTTCAATATCGACAAAAATAGACATAAGCCTACATTGAAAATATATAGAAATATGTATGGAATCTACAATGTAAAAGTTGCAATGTTTACAACTATAATATTACATATTAAGGAGAACATACAAATGACTAAAAAAATAATTACTCGATTACTTCTATTGACATTTTTAGTAGCGACATTATTAACGACTTCTGTATTTGCAGAGACTCCAATCGTAGATACTCATGTACACGATTCATCCGTATTAGATAGTATGCACCCACAAGATAAATCTGTTGACTTAATATCAATCCCATCACCTGCGAAGGGTAAAAAATCAACACAGCCGACAGCCGACTCTAGTAGAATAATGTCTGCGGTGGCCTCTGTTAATATAGTACATATAAGGTTTGTAAACACTGACACTGTAATATGAGGTTCAATAGATTCCATACCATGAAATTCTAACTGAAGGAATTGCGGAAGATGCTCGGAAAAGCCCTCAGGTATGCAATAAAAAGGCAAACTGAAAAAAAGCAAGCCGTTGCAGTTAATTCTAAAGCTCCAACAGTTTGATATTGACACCTTGGACTTCATGTATGATTTTGATGTGACCTTCCATAACAATTTGGCCGAAAGGGATTTGAAAATGCAAAAGCTTCGGCAGAAAATATCAGGATGCTCCCGGGGAAAGGATGGGGCTGACGTATTTAGCCGGGTAAGAAGCTATTTATCCACGGCAAAGAAAGATGGAATTGATGTAATGGAGGCTATTGTTTTGACGGTAAAAGGGCAGCCATTTGTCCTTGTAAGGTAAATTGTTCAGTTTTATGTTTAGGGGATGCCGAAACGGTATCTCTTGTTTTTCGACCCGATCCGGTCGTTGACATCACGTGTTGGTGATGGTCTAATCTTAACATAAAACCGTGTCTATTTGGAATGCCTGAGCAGTTACCGATATTTAAACTTTACTTAAGCTTCAAAAAGGTTCACGTTGAAGAGATCATTAAAGAAAGTTAATATTCTGTAAAAAATACCTCAAATGGGGTATATAATTTATGAGGAAATACCTTTTTTGTCGCATTGTTACTTACGGATGGAATTGGCATAATATATGAGATATGACACAGTCTAGAAAGATGGTACCATTATTCAAAAATGGCACCTAATGTTTTAGTGTGCTTTTCCCCCAGTTGGTCTACATAAAATTCAAATGATTGATAATTTTAAAAAAGTATTGTAAAATTGTATATTGATATTGCTGAAACCTGATGTGTAATTTGAATATTTTCATAATACTATACTTTATATATGATTGGGGCGATTGGGTATGTTAACTGCCAGAGAATATGAGGACATCTTATTCTTTGTATCGTCAATTCAGAGTGAAAATGTCCTTGATTTTCGCCACATGGTTTTAAGACTTCTGAATGTAGTATTTGGTTATCCACACTTAACCTTTTTCCTATCCAACGAAAAAGGTATGCTTGTAGATCCTGTTGTATTAAATATGAGTGATGAATCATTGTCAGATTATAACAAGTACTATTTTCAAACAGATATCTTTCACCCCATAAATGGTTACCAGAAACTTCTCATACAAAAAGACGTGATTACCATCACTGATTTGATGTCCTATGAAGATTTTGAGCAAACAGAGTTTTACAATGCTTTTCTTAAAAAATATAACCTCTATTATATGATTGTAATGCCCTTAAAAGTGGGGAGTCAAATCATTGGAGGAATTGGTATATCAAGACCTCTTCAGCATGGTGATTTTATTGAGAAAGATAAGCTGATACTTGATCGGCTTAATAAATATATTTCACATTTTTTATGGAATTATTTAAATAAACTTAAGCTTGAGAATGAGAAACAGGCCATTATCAATAGTATACAACATCTTCCCGTAGGGCTGATAATACTTGATAGTAAATTTTCTTTATTGCATGCCAATAAAATGGCTGAAGATTATTGTATGGATATTGTCAATAAAAACAGCAGTAATTCCCTGGCACATGTGATAAACCTACTGTCATTAGAATACTTCGGGAAATCTTTAAAAACAACTTTCTATATAAAATCATACTTGTTTCAGCTTTTTCCTATCCTTGTTCCTAGTGACCAGACAAGCATCAATTCCATTTATTGTGTTTATATCTCGGACCAACAAAATATTGATGACAATAATATTGATGATAATGAAAGCCTATATATGCTGACGGAAAGAGAAAAAGAGATAACTGACCTTCTTGCTAAAGGCTTTAGCAACAAAGATATTGCCAAAACTTTATATTTAAGTACACATACAGTTCGGACGCATTTAAAGAATATATTCCAAAAAGTAGAGGCTACTAGCAGAGTAAGTCCCGAATTTCGTAGAAATTGAAGGTGGCAGTCCAGACGGTAGTTTGATAAACTATTGTTTGGGAAAAACAAAAACGAAAGGAGCTGCCACAATGAAATTATATCAGGTTGGATCAAAAAAGGGAAAGGAATT
>NZ_DATCTU010000020.1 GCF_036567765.1 Pseudobacteroides sp. | reverse complement strand
CTGCCTTTTCTACAATGATACCTCTTGAAAGGACATGAACCCTAAAATCATTATCAAAGCCTCTTTCATCCTCATCATCATGTATACAAAGTATTCCATATGAACCACCTTCACTATCTATTTCTGTAATACCATGATAGTTAAAACCATACTTCCTTTCTCCTGAACATCCATTTCAAGCCTGTGGAACCCATTTTAAGGAGTCAAATATGTATAGTATTATATCATCATGTATTTCAAGAACATCTTTATTAGCTCTTATATCATTAAGAATAACCTCTTCTTGGCATTCTTCTTGAGTTAAAAGAACAAACTCATGCACTAAAGCCATTTACATCACCTTTATAAAAATACTTTATTTAATTCTATCATCATTTCCAAGGATATACAATTATATATGCTATGCTAACAGGGGATAGGGGTTTTACCCTATACCTATTAAACATATCCCTTTAGCCCTAAAGGAGAGTCTTTAATGGAGTTAATAATAATTACATTTATACTTTTTGCCACATGGAAGTGGTCAGACTGGAAAAATTGGAATAGATAATAAGTTTGGCAGAATGATTTATTTTAACGGGTGGAACACTTGATGGTCTTTGGCATGGAATTTCATAATGTTCCCTATGTTGGCTTCTCATCACAAAAAGCCTTTGCATGCTTATGTTGCTTCGAGGAAACCCATATTGACATTGACGCTGCGTAAGGGTGTATAGTAGTATTGTCAGGAGGTGATTGTATGGAATATACAGTACAAAAGCTAGGGAAAATGGCGGGAATAAGCTCTAGGACATTACGTTATTATGATGAAATAGGCATCCTTAAGCCGGCAAGGGTCAATTCTTCAGGATATCGAATTTATGGAAAGCAGGAAGTATCAAGGCTTCAGCAGATACTTTTTTATAGAGAGCTGGGTGTAAGCCTGGAAGATATAAAAGATATTTTAACTTCACCGTCATTTGACAGCACTGAAGCATTGCAAGAACATCGTAGAAAACTTCTGGCAAAACGGGAACAATTAGACTTGTTGATTGCTAATGTTGACAAAACAATAGCAGAATCAGAAGGGAGAATAATGATGAGTGACAAGGAAAAATTCGAAGGCTTTAAACAGAAATTAATTGAAGAGAATGAGAAAAAATACGGAAAAGAAGTCAGAGAAAAATATGGAGACGAGCAGGCTGAAAGGTCAAATAAAATATTTAAAAATATGACCAAGGAGCAGTATGATGAATTTGAAAAGTTAGGCACAGACATTATTGATACACTGAAGGCAGCATTTGCAACAGGCGATCCAGCCGGTGAACTTGCACAAAAGGCTGCAGATTTACACCGCCAATGGCTTAGCTTTGCATGGGGAAGCTATACAAAAGAAGCACATGCAGGTGTTGCTCAAATGTATATCGATGATGAGAGATTTACAGCCTATTACGACAAAGAACAGCCTGGTTTGGCGGTATTTTTAAGAGATGCTGTTTTGATTTACACCGGAACAAAGATTTAGACTTAAGTATTGCATACCCCCATGCCCTAATATCTGTATTCAAGATGCTTGGGCATGGGGTTTTTTGCTGCCTGCATATGGGATAGCACTTTTATCCATTGTTTCCAACCCATTTATTACAGGTTGAATATAGCATGCATGTCACTTATAATCCATATTCGAGACATGAACCTGATAGTTGCCTAATCCTTTATAAAGTGAAGGAACGGGGGATACATTTTTTTGGGGTTAATCTGCCAATATTACACTTTAATAAAAGCAGTAGGGATACCACTCATCCCGCACCCGACAGCTAACCTCGTAGGCATTGAGAGGAGGAAATCATTGTGAAAAAGAAGTTTTTTATTATGTTGGCTTTTTTAGCCATGATATTGGCTTTTTCTATAAGTACGGCACATGCCGATTATTATACTGACGGTATTTTGCTTTATGAAGGAAAAAGTGGTACTGAAGTTACAAATCTACAAAAGGATTTGAAAAGCCTGGGATACTTTATAGGAGAACCAAACGGGTATTTTGGAAGTTATACAGAGCAAACGGTTATAAAGTTTCAAAAGGATAACTACCTATCCCAGGATGGTGTTGTGGGCCGTAAAACAGCACGAGAAATTAAGGTTGACAGGATATCACAAACAGCAAAAACCTATATTGGTGTCCCATATTTATGGGGCGGATCATCTCCGTCAGGATTTGACTGCTCGGGATTTACCCAATATGTAATGCAAAAAAACAATATAGCACTATCGAGAACAACTGCTGTACAGTACACCGAGGGTACATGGGTGAATAAAGCAAATTTACAGCAAGGTGATCTTGTATTCTTTTCAACCTATAAACCAGGACCTTCACATGTAGGTATTTACCTGGGTAATAATAAATTCATTCACGCGAGCTCAAGTATGGGAATCTCTATAACGGATCTCAGCAACAGTTACTTTGCTCCGCGTTATATTGGTGCAAAAAGAATTTTAGCTTAATTAAAATATACGGTAAGGAGTATGCAAGCTTATATCATGTCTCATTCTCCTTACCTTTTTACATAATATTTGATATATAATATTCACTTTAGGCACGATCAAAAGCGTAAGTAATTCTTTAATCATACATTAGCTTAATTCAATTATCAACCTTATTCAGGTATTTATTTAACTCATCACCTAAAAGTCTAACATTTGGCTCACTTAACATTGCAAGATGCCCCCCTTTTATCGGTACAATTTTCAAGCCATCAATAAAGCTCCCTATACTCCTTGATTTGTCCTTTAGTTTCTCTTCAATTTTTCTTCCTTCCTCAGTCTGAAACAGGACAGCTTTGCCGCTGATGTCAAGTGACTCAGGCCTGTATTTTATTACAGCAAGTGTCAATGAGAGCCACATTCTCAATCTTCGATAAAGTGCTGTTAAACCAAAGGAAGATATATTTAAATTTTTACAGACAATTTTTCTATGTGTGATCATTGCAGCTGCAGAATATTTAAATAAGGATACAAAGCTTAAAAGTCTGCTCCTCCTTATAAATACCGGATCGGTATCCAGTAATGCCAGAATCTCTACATCGTCTCCCATACATATCAATTGCCTTGCAATCTCGTAAGCTATCTGTCCTCCAACACTCCACCCAATAAGGGCATACGGTCCATTTTGCTGGACTCCTTTTATTTCCTTGATATAGGCTTGTGCCATCTCTTGAACATTTTTATGAGGTTTCTGATCCTTTTCCAGCCCCTTCGACTGAAGAGCATAAACGCTCCAATCGCCACCAATGTATCGTGCAAGATCGTAATAGCATATAACCGTCCCGGGTGCAGGATGTATGCAAAAAACCTTTTTACAGCTGTCATTTTTTCTAATGCCAACAACATGGTCCCAGTCTTTATTTCTATCATCGGCAATAAGCTCCGCCATGCTTTTTATTGTAGAATACTGAAATAATGCGTGGACAGGGATATCTCTAGAAAACTCTTTTTTTACCCTGTGCATAAGCATTATGGCTTTGAGTGAATGGCCTCCAAGCTCAAAAAAGTTATCGCCAATTCCAACCTTAGGTATATCAAGTACTTCCTTCCATATATTTATCAGCTTTTTTTCAACAATATTGGTTGGCAAGTATTTTAGTCCATAATTTCTAGTCTCATATCTTTTTGAAACTGAACTTTCCTTTTTTGCCTTATACACTATTGTTTCTGCTGTTCTTGCCTCTCTAACCTCACCTGTTTCTATAATATTTCCAATAAGTGTTTGCGGCTTCTCAATAAGCCCCCTCACAATTTGCTCATATTCAATTGCAGCCCTTTTTATGGAATCTATTTTAAATACCTCTGTACTGTATTCAATATCAAAATCGATACAATTGCCATTTAGTACAGCAAACCAGCTTAAATCAAACTTGGATTTCTTATGACGGGTTTTAACCTTAGTTATTTCCAGACCGCAAAATTTGAAGCTTTCAATCTCAAATTTCTGCATGGCAAAAATAGTATCAAATAATGGATTATATCCTAACGAACTGTTATAATTAGCTCCTTCCACCAGATATTCAAATGGATAATCCTGGTTTTCCATCCCTTTTAGAATGGTATTCTTTATTTCCTTCAAATAGCCCTCAAACCGCTTTTCCCAAGCTGGATAGCACCTTATGGCAATGGTATTTGCGAACATGCCTATTAAATTTGTAATATCCCCATGACTACGGCCATAAACGGGAGTACCCACAATTATGTCCTCCTGACCCGAGTACTTAGCCAGCAATATGCTATATATTGCAAACAACACCATGTTTACAGATACGTTATGAGTTTCAGCAAATGTTTGAATCCTTTGGGTTAATTGTTCATCAAATCTAAATGAATAAATTTCTCCTTCATAGCTTCTGATTTCAGACCTTTCATAATCACACGGCAGTACATGAGGATGAACTTCCTGTGCAAATTGCTCCAACCAATATTTGTTCTGATCTTTAAGTTTTCCATATACCAACTCATTAATCTGCCATGAAGCAAAATCCTTATATTGAACCTTGAGGCTGCCTATATCTTCACCAGCATATGCTCTGGAAAGATCTTGCCAGAATATTTCTAGAGAGGTCCCGTCCATAATTATGTGGTGTGCATCAAATAGGAGTAAATACTCACAGCTGCCAATACCTGCGATTTCAACCCGGAACAAAGGAGCCTGATTCATCACAAATGGCCTAACAAAGCTTTCCATGATTATTTCTATATCATAATTCTTTAAATCCATTTCTCTAAACTCGATTTTTACTTCATTCTCATCCCTAACCCTTTGTACAACTTGTCCATCCACAATGTGAAAATCAGTTCTTAGTATCTCGTGCTTTTTCACTAGTTTATTAAAAGCGGTCTTGAGACTTTGGATGCAAACCTGTCCTTTTATATAATATGCAAAAGGCATATTATAAGCTGTGTTAGTCCTATTCATATTTTGAATCGCATAAATTCTTTTTTGAGCGGATGATGTGGGATAAAAATCTCTTGTTTCAATATTTTTTATTGGAATGTAGTCGATATTTTCACATCTTCCAATGAGATCTACCTGGTCTTTTATAGTCCTTGCCATAAAAAGCTGATGTGCAGTTACCTTCACATTGAAGGCTTTGTTAATTTCAACCACAACCTTTAATACTTTTAGTGAATGTCCTCCAAGCTCAAAGAAATCATCACTTTCCCTAACTTTTGCAACGTCAAGAATACGCTTCCATATTTCAGTTAACTTTCCAAAAGCGCCCTTCTCAATAAACCTATCTTCCAAATTTTCTTCCAAATTTTCTGTAAAACTGGGGCATGGCAATGCCTTTCTGTCTATCTTTCCGTTACGGTTTATTGGGAAAGACTCCAGAATCATAAAGCAAGAAGGTATCATATAGTGAGGGAGAAGTCTTTTGAGATAATCTTTCAAATCAGAAATAACTATGTCAGCATCAGATGCTATGTAAGCACATAAGTACTTATTTATTTCATCTCCATGACAAATAGCAAGTGCATTTTTGATATCACTGTGATTCATCAATAAGCCTTCAACAACTGACGGTTCTATCCTGTATCCTCTTATTTTTATCTGTTGATCCAACCTTCCCAAAAACTCTATGGAGCCATCCGGAAGCCATCTTGCCAGGTCTCCACTTAAATAAAGCTTGGTTCCATGCTTAAAATGATTGTCTATAAATTTTTTAGCTGTAAGATCTGGCTCATTAATATACCCGCAAACCGAATCAATTATTTCTATACACAATTCCCCCGGAATACCTGTGGGCAGAAGTTTCCTGTCTTTATCCAATATGTATACCCGTCTATTCGGTATAGGTTTTCCAATGGTCGGCCTATCAGCAATTTCCTTATTCGGATTTATTGTTAGACTGGTTACAACATGGGTTTCACTGGGTCCGTAATGATTGTGTAAATATATTTTATTTTCATTTAAGTATTCCCTGAGATTTTTTGATATAATCAGCTGTTCGCCGGCTGCCACTATATGTTTTACGCTTTGAGGAAACTTCTTGATGTATTCTTTCTCACTAAATATAAACTTAAGAAATGCAGGAGGAAGAAACAGGGTTTCAAGACTTTCATCCTGGATAATTTTAAATAGCTTCATAACATCCATTTTATCATGTTCAGAAATCAAAAGAAGCTTACCACCGGACAATAACGCTGAAAATATTTCCTGAAACGAAACATCAAAGGTAATTGCTGCAAATTGCAAAACCCCTGAAAAACTCAGGTTGGTGTTAAATTGTTGATGGCAGATAAGATTTAGAAAACTATTATTGTCAATCATCACACCCTTTGGCTTTCCTGTAGTGCCGGAAGTATAAATAACATAGAGCAAATCATTCAGTGTATTATCACAAGAAAAAATGTCCTCATTCTCTATTTCAACCTCTGGGTCGTTTATACCAAAAACCCTATACTTACTACACAGATCGGTTTTTTTCTCCTCCAAACCTGTATATTCCATAACTATGTCAACATTGCCGTTTTCCAAAACAGCGTTAACGTATTCTTTAGGGTAGTCAGGACTTATGGGAAGACATGCTCCACCGGCCTTGATAATCCCCAGTAAACCTATTATCATTTCAAATGATCTGATGGCGGAAAGTGCTACTACTGTATTACGTTTAGCACCGTTCTTTCTAAGGAATGCAGCTAACTGGTTCGATCTTTTATTTAATTCTTCATAAGTCATCCTTTGATTGTTAAAAACCAGGGCTGTTTTGCTTCCATACCTCCTTGCCGCATCTTCAAATAAGCTGCTCACTGTACCGGCAGGTACAGGATACTCTTTAAGGCAATTAAAATCCCTAAATATTTGGGACTTTTCCCCATCAGTAATAATCTCAATCTCGTATATTCTTATTTGTGGATTTTCCAGTATTTCTTCAACTATTTTCATATAATGCCTTGAAAGTCTTATTATATACTCTTTTCTAAAAAGTCTTGTACAATATTCAATCTCAATACTAAGTTTATCCCCATCCAACGCAGCATAGCAGGTTAGATCGAACTTGGCTTTTGATTGATTAAAGTTAATTTTTTCCAAAACAAGACCATCAAGCATCAGGTTCCCATCAGTAAACCTTTGAGTTACAAACATTGTATCAAACAAAGGATTGCGGCTTGTGTCATATGTTTTTATTACACTTTCCACCACTTCTTCAAAAGGATAATCCTGATTCTCCATGCCATTTAGGATGCACTGTTTTATGTCCGCCAGATATTCTATAAAACGCTTTTGTCCTGATGGGCTGCTTCTTAATGCAATTGTATTTGCAAACATACCGATATTGTCTCTTAAATCCGGGTGACTACGTCCATAAACCGGTGTTCCTATGACTATATCTTCACAGCCGGTGTATTTGGCTAAAAGTATTTTATACACAGCTATAAGAAGCATATTCATGGATGCACCGCAGTCTGCAGCCAATCTTGTTAGTTTGTCGGTTATTGTGGAATTAATATCAAATCTATAAGTATCACCTTCAAAATTTCTGGTATCCGGCCTCTCAAAATCCAATGGGAGCTTTAGGTCCGGGATTTCTTCGTCAAATTGAGACAACCAGTATTTTCTCTGGGTATCCAATCTCCCCTCTGCCAATTCACTGAGCTGCCACATTGAAAAGTCTTTATACTGGACTGTAGGCCTTCCTGTTTCCTCTTCGTTGTATGCTTTGGATAACTCATCCCAAAGTATTTCAAAAGAAGAACCGTCAATTATTATATGATGAATATCAAACAAAAACAGATACTCGTTTGTTTTAAGCTTCACCAGTTTAACCCGGAACAAAGGAGAGTTATTCAAGTTAAATGGCTTTATAAATTCTTTTATAAGCAAATCTAAACTATTGGCTTCGTGCCGGGTATCCTTACAATAGTCTATATGGATATCAAATTTATCCTGTATTGTTTGAATGACAATACCATCAGCCATGCCAAATTCAGTTCTTAAAATCTCATGCTTTTTGCATACCTTTATAAAGGCGGATTTAAGTCTTTCAATACTTACATCTCCCTTTAACACAAACGCAAGTGTGATATTGTAGGCCGTGTTATGGGTATCCATCTGCTGCAAAGCATATATTCTCTTTTGCGAAGATGAAGCAGGATAGTATTCTCTGCTTTCTGCAGCCATAATGGGATTTATATTTTTTTGTTCACACATGCTTATTATGATGGCTTGTTCTTTTATTGTCCTGGCCTTAAATAGTTTTGCAGTAGAAACATCAATTTCAAATGAATTATTAATTTCAACCGCAGCCCTTAATACTTTAAGAGAGTGTCCTCCCAAATCAAAAAAGTCATCGTGTATTCCTACAGACGGCACCTTAAGAACTTCCTGCCATATTATAGCCAGCCTTCTTTCAATATCGCCTTCCGGTTCCATATAATTTTCTGAATTAGGATTGATACCATCAGGCCTTGGAAGCCGTTTTCTGTCTACCTTGCCTGAAGGTGTCAAAGGAACCAGGTCTAATTTATAAAACAATTCGGGAATCATATATTTCGGTAATTTTTTTGCCAAAAACCTTTTTAAATCATTGGTTTCCATCTCTCTATTGAGCACAATGTATGCACAAAGGCATTTTTCACCATTGTCTCTTGTATAGACATCCACTACATTTTGTTCTACATTTGGGTGTTCAATAAGCTTGTGCTCTATTTCTCCAAGCTCAATTCGGTATCCCCGTATTTTAACCTGACTATCAATCCTGCCAGTAAATTCAATATTCCCATCAGGAAGCAATCTGGCCAAATCACCCGTCCTGTACATTCTTTCACCGCTAAAAAACGGGTCCTGTATAAATTTCTCCCGGGTAAGGTCAGGTCTATTAAGATATCCTCGTGCCAGGCTACCACCTGCAATATAAAGTTCGCCTGTCTCCCCTGGCAGCAGAAGTCTTTTATTAGAATCCAGTACATACGCTCTTGTATTGCAAATTGGTTTTCCAATAGGAATATTTCCATATGGCCTGTCCACTTTAAAAAAGGTAGACACCACAGTACACTCGGTAGGCCCATAATTATCAACAAGGGTATAGCCTCTCTTTATAAACTTTTTCAACTTTTCTCCTCCAGTATTTACAAGCCTTAATGTTTTATTATCCAATTCCATAAACTGCTCGCAGTACTGAGTAGGCAAAAAGCAAATTGTTATTTTATTGTCCTCTATGTAACTATTTAACTTATTTAAATCAGATTTAATTTCTGAATCGAGTATGTAGATAGAGCCACCTTTTATTAAAATGGGAAACAGCTCCATTATAGATGCATCAAATCCACAGTTGGCAAACTTTGTACTCCTATCATCAGCATTTATCTTGTGACAACTGTTATACCAATTGCACATGTTGACGAGGGCCTTGTGCTCTACCATAACGCCCTTTGGTTTGCCAGTGGATCCTGATGTAAATATAACATACGCAAGATTATTTTCCTCGACTCTGCTCTCTACCCTTGTATCGGGATATTTTTGTATATCACTTGTTCCATGCTGATTTTTTATCTTCTTCCAGCCTTTTGTTCGTTGAAATGCTTTATCTACTTCTATAATTGCATCGAAGCGATATTTTGTTAACTCATTTTCTATCGAGTGAATCTTAGCTGTGATTTTGCAGCCTTTTAATTCATTTTGCTCTAAAGAAAGATCACTAAAAAATTCTGGGGCTAAAAACAACTCATCGGAGAAATCTGTCTTGGTTTTATTCGATAAGTTAATACTTTCCCTAGCAAAACTATGGGCTGCATCCTCCAGATCATGTTTCAATCTTTGATTCATCACGTCACCTACAAAGATAACGCCTTTATCTTTCAGCATTTGTACAGCTTTCTTTATTACCTGACGAAAATAGTTATGTCCGTGGAATGCCTGAATAACGCTATTTAGTATTACAATATCAAAGTCTGTTTCATCCAGCTTATCGATTTCATGGGCCGCCAAAGTCTTAAGCCGAATATTATCATATCCACCCTCTTGAACCTCCTTTGCCGTACGTTCAAGAATAATATCCGATAAATCAGTACCATAATAGAATCCTGCCAAGGGGGCCAGTTGAAACATGGTAAATCCGGAAGCACAGCCTATTTCAAGTATCCTTGTGTTCTTGTTTATATATGGTATCAATTTTATTTCAACATTTTTTCTATACTCATCTATTTCACTTATAGAAAACAATTCACCTGTGAAGCTATTTATCCAGCCTCCCCTGCCTAATGAATCCTCTGATTTTTCCCCCACATAATCCCACAGCTCTTTGTCCATTAAAGCATTATCTTTCTCTTCTACTTCTTCATAGACATCATTGCTATCAAGGCATACAAAAGTTCTGAGGTTTCTGCATTCCCACTGCAGCCTGTTTACAAGGCCAATATAATTTTTAGTGGAAATAACAACCTCCGAGCCAGCTTCATCCAGCATATGTCTTAATGCCTCCTGCGGCAAAAGTGGATCAAGAGGCAAAAATGCGTACCCTGCTTTCAAAATGCCAATAATGCTTATTATCATATTAATGGATTGGTCTTGAAGGACGGCAACTATGTTTTCGTCTTTACTTGAGAATTGATTGATTAAATAGTGTGCAATACAGTTTGACCTTTGATCTAATTCTCTATAGGTTATATGGATATCTCCCTGTACCACCGCTATATTGTCAGGAGTTTTACCAACCTGCTCTTGAAAAAGCTCATGGATTGTATTATGGGAGGGATAAATTCTTTTCTTATTTGTAACACCCCTATAATTCATACAGCATCCTCCAAATAAATATGGATACTCAATCAAATAAATATTTCCGGGAAATATTTTCTATACTTAATACAAATTACGACATTTTAATACAATAAGTCTGATAATTTTTTCAAAAAATAAAACTCTTCGCCTGGTTTGGCAGTTAATCCTGACCAGAAAAGAGCTTTATTGTATTTTTTGTAATTTTTATTCCATATTAGCTTATAATTAAATCCTTATGCTTAAATTTCTTCAATACCATTAAAGTAGCTTTTTGTATAATTATAATGTTTTAGAAATTAGTAATTTGCCCATATAAACCCCCGCTAGGCATAACGCAACATTTAATAATATATTTAGGATTCCTGTAAATGCTTTACCTTTTAGAAATAACTCTACGGTCTCGTTGCTGAATGTTGAAAAAGTGGTTAGTCCTCCCAATATACCAGTTGTTAAAAACACCTTCATATTTTCAGATATGTTGCCCAATTTATAACTTGATTCCATTATAGTGCCTATTAGGAAGCATCCTATTACATTTACAATAAAGGTTCCATATGGAAAATTGCTTGACAACAGTTTGGCTGAAGTTATGGATATTATGTATCTTGCAGAAGCTCCTAAAAAGCCACCACAGCCAACTAATAAGATTTTGTACATACTAATATATACGCCCCTTTAAGTTTATTTTCTATAGTAAGGGTTCAATTCTTGCTTCTTTCATATAATATATAAAACTCATCATCAACAACAATCCTGTAATTAACGTCTTTCCTAAGGTAAGAATATAAATCATAATTTAATGAAGGATTAACCAATATGTATTTAAAGTCATACTTTTTAAATACAGTTTCATAATTCCCCGGGTTTCTCATTATCTCATCATAGTCCTGAAGTACTGTACATCCAGGGTTAAACTGATCTGAGTAAAGGTCAGCCCTTGAGTCTATAAAAACTTTAATGCCGTTAAACATGAGAAACCCACCGTCGTCATAGTCATTAAAAAGGCGTACGTTTTTATAATCAAGGTTGTTTTTAATATATTCCGCTGCTTTAACCGGATAAAACTCAAGTAAAGTCGTTTGCCACATACCCAATACAGACTTTAAAGTAATACCAGCTATTATCAGAAGTGCCAAAACACCTGCGGCAGGCTTTGATTCAAGAACTCTAGCAACCTTTTCCCCAAATACACTTCCCTGCACCGTACTTTTTGCCTTTAAGCCTTTGTTTTTTCCTGAAGAAGGAGGCTCAACCCTTTCCAATAATATCAAGCCTATAAAAACCATATAATATGTGAAAAACCTTATAGCATACAATGTCATTATTGTAAGGCCTATAAACATAAGAAATGACTTTAATGTAAACTGCTTTTTGGTAAGTACGAACTGAAAAATAACTATAAGAGTACATATTATAAGGGTTAAGCTTATAATTACACCCAGTTCGGTGCTAAAGCCCGGTGATTTCCATTCTACTATGTTTTTTGTAATTTCAGAATTGAACATGGAAGTGAAGTAAAATATTTTTTTAATTCCATATGGATTTGCAATACATAATGGAATCAGGGCTGCAAAAAACAGCAATAGGATTTTAAAAAGCTTGCTGCCATTTTCCTTAAAATATCCCGCCCTTATCCTGAAGAAATCTGCTTTTATCAACGCATCTGCCAGGTAAGGAAGCATGAGAACAAAAAACATTGGAAATGCACCTATATGAAAATTTGCCAAGAGTAAACACAAAACCGGTAAAAATAATAATATTTTAGTATTACGCTTTCTCAGATACAATTCCAGGATATATATTTCAAATGCAAACAATAATATTGTGAAAATTTGGGGCCTTATCCTTATAAAATTGTACTGAAAGAGCCATGTAGATCCGATAGCTAAAAACAAGGATAAATATCTCCTATTTCCGCTTACAAGACAGTTTATCTTATATACCGTAAATATTAAAACAGCTGAAAATACTATCTGAAAAACGTACAGCCCTGCAAAATCAGAAAACTTATATATTAGAAAAAATATCACATCGGACAGCCACTGCTGGGATGTAAATTCCAATCTGTGCATTGAAAACGGGTCCATGGTAGTAAATCCATTCTCAATAATATCCCGCCCTACAGAAAGATGAAAAAATGTATCTATATCAGTCACATGGGAAAACTTAAATGCCGTTACGGCTGCTGCAATCCAAAGTATTATGTATATAAAACCACTTTTTTGTTTTTCATTGGTTCCCATTTTTTCTTCCATATTTTATGCCCCCATAGTACTTTTCTATATATCCTTTTTTTTAAACCCAATTTTCCTGAACGAAAAAAACTTTATAGCAGGATAATTAAAAAATGTTGTTAGTCCAATAGATGCAAGTCTGGTCAAGGTTTCTGCCTGCTTTACGGTAATAAATCCTATATTTAAACTGTAATATGTAATCATAAAAATATTCGCTATTCCAGATGCTATTAATACAGAAAAAATCAGGATTATTCCAAATTTAATAAGCTGGCTATATACCTTTTCATCAAAGGCCTTAAAAGTAATCAGCCTGTTTAGAATGAAGCTTGATATACTTCCAGCAGTAAAGCCAACCCAAATGCTTATTGTATAAAAGTATTTGCCTGTAAAGGCTTGTCTGAAAAGAAAGCCTGTGAAAAAATTGAGAGTCGCAGACATTCCTCCAATAATAAGGAACACCATAAACTCCTTGGTGAGAAAAAGCCTTTTAACTTTTTCTAAAGTTGATTTTATCATTTTATCTACCTTTACTTTATACTGATTTTAATATCATCTGTCTGCCATAATCTTTACATATGCTTTTCTGTTTCTCGGACCGTCAAACTCACAGAAATAAACTCCCTGCCAGGTACCTAGAAGGAGATCACCGTTTTGTATTATAATTTGATCTGAAAAGCCAAATAAGCTTGCTTTAATGTGTGCAGCCGAATTACCTTCCATATGCCTGTATCCGTCGTTAAATGGAATTACTTTGTTAATTTCCTTGAGAATATCCATTTGAACATCCTTATCTGCATTTTCATTTATGGTGACAGCTGCAGTAGTATGCGGTATAAATACAATACATATACCATCCTTTACACCGCTTTCTCTCACAATCTTTCTGATCTGGCTTGTCATGTCGATAAGCTGAGTCTGATTGTCGGTTTTTATATTTAAAGTAAAATTCATGGTCTCCTCCAAAGTGTTCTAAATGCTGTTGACTATGGTACTTTTAAAAATTACTTACTATGCCAACATATTTAATTTTCCCATAAAAGGCCTTGGTTTTCAATCATTAATTTCTTGGATTGATTAAAAGTATTTACTCTGTCTCATACGGCCAGTCATTTATTCCGCCAAGATTGTAAACATTTTTATAGCCCATTTTTACAAGTGCCTCTGAGGCAGTTACACTTCTTCTGCCGCTTCTGCAGTATACAAAAATGACTGCATTCTTATCCGTTAGCTTATTTGGTGCTTCCGTTTCTATTGCATCTACAGGTATCAACAAGCTGCCTGGAATATGCTTTTCCTCATATTCCTCCCTGGTCCTTACATCGAGAAGTATTATTCCCTTCTCGTTATCAAGCCTCTTTTTAGCCTCCTCAGGACTTATATTGCTGTAGCCTCTATTTTCTATGCTGTTACCGGCAGATTCAGGTGTCGTATTCTTGCTCATTCCATTGTCACTCCCAGCCCTGTCTGAGCCACATGATGTAGCAACAAATAACGCCAGTGCCAAAATTACACTTATTATTAGAAACTTCATACAGCAGACCCCCTTAATAACAATTTATAATAGAATAAAACTGCATGCAATAAATACTACCTGATTAAGCTCACAAACTGCTCCAAGAATATCTCCCGTGACCCCATCTATTTTTCTGGATAACAACTTTACAGTGATAAGTGCCGATACAACTGGTACAATCAATAATATCAAACCTTCGCCCTTGTAAAGGATACTGAAAATACAAATGGAAAGAATAATCCCGATGATTAATTCCTTGTATCCGCAGTAATCAACAAAAGACTTCCCAAGTCCGTTATTTCTTGCATAATTTGATATGGATGCACCAATAAGGGTTGCCATCCTGCCTGCAACAGGAAAAAGCATTAATACTAGAGAAATACGATCGGGCGGCATTTGTGATAAAAACCCGTAATATAAAATCAGCACACTGAAAATTCCCAACACGGCATTTGTTCCGAGCCTGCTGTCTTTCATTATCTCCAGCATCCTTTCCTTGGATCTGTTGGAAAAAAGACCGTCAAAAGTATCTCCCAGCCCGTCCAAGTGAAGCCCTCCAGTTAGAAGCATGTATTCTATGATAATTATGATAGAACTTATAGCGGCAGGAAATATAAATCCTAAAAAACGATAAGTTACAGCCAGTATTCCGCCTATTATAAGGCCTATAACCGGTGCAAATGCCAATCCCTTCCCGAAATCTTCATCTGTAACATTTAAATTTATTCTGATTGGTATTGTTGTAAGGAATTGAAGCATCAATACCAATCTTTTTATCACAAACACAATAAACACCCCTGTATACATGTAAAATATATCATTTAATCTTTACCGGTATTCCCGACACACATAAATATACTTCATCAGCAGCTTTTGCCAATTGCTGATTTACTCTTCCTGCAAGATCACGAAATACTCGACCTGATGGAAACTCTGGCACAACTCCCATTCCAATCTCATTTGTAACTAATACAAATGGAATATTTCCTTCTCGGATTACCTCTAAGAGACTGCTTATTTCTTTGTTAATTTCAGCTTCCATCTTATCGATCTCCAGTATGGTCATATTATCCCAATCAGAACACCCCTCATACATAATGTTTGCTACCATAATGGTTATACAGTCAAGTAAAATCACTTCTTTATCTGCAAGCCGGGTATTAAGTATATTTTCAAAATCTCTGAAAGCCTCCAGTGTTTCCCACGATGATGGCCTTTGCTCTCTGTGTTTTTTTATTCTCTGCTTCATTTCTTCATCAAAGCCCTTAGCTGTTGCTATATATAAAACCCTTTTGCCTGTTTTCTTTACAATCTCCTCGGCATAGGTGCTCTTGCCGCTTCTTGCACCGCCGGTTACCAAAATCAGCTTCCCCATTATTTATCCGCCCCATCATTTCTTTTTATAACCAAACGAAATCTATAAGCACTTTTTATATATTTTATCCCCTTAGACAAAAAATAACAATGGGATTTTATCCTAGACATAAAAAAAAAGCCCATTGAGGGCTATTAGGGGAGTAAACTTTACTTACTCACTATAATTATCGACGGTATTTTAAAATCCTTAATACTTTTTTAAAAATAATTTTATATTTTTTTCATGATGCTAAATATAAAAATAATAGGAGTTTATAAGATAGCTTATATCCTGTTCAATTGCACATTTTAACAAATGATTCTTTATAGATTTTAATCCATCGCCTTTATCAATGTAACTGGCTAGAAGCTTATTGAACCTTCTTTTTTCAGCCTCTTTGCAGTTTTTATTGATATATCCCCAAACATGCTGGGCAGCATTAACCTCTGCCCCTTTATCCTCGGCTTTATCTATAGCCTGTTCAATTTTTTTATAGAATCTAACTGCATCAATATTTTCTTTATCTTTAAGCTGCTCCCTTATCTCAGAATATATACTTGCTGAACGGCTTAGTACAAAGTATTTATACCTTGCCCACTCCTCCTCCAGATCTTTTGCAGATGTTTTTGAAGAGGATGAATTGATACACTTTATGCAGGATATATTCTTGTCTTTTACCTCAAGCATTATATCAATGTTTTTATCACGAATGTTATTATAAAATTTAATAAATTCCTCAATATAGATTGTATCGGAATGTGAACCTGCCGTTCCTCCTGCTTTTTGCTGTGAATAGTGTATTTTTTGAACTCCGTCTTTCTGTTTCCAGGTAGATCTGCAAATATCAACCCAACCTTGTTCCGGTATAGTTTCCAAGGAAGGATTCAACTTATTGTGAAGGTTGTCAAAAACAACAGGTACCTCAAGTGCCCTTGATATTCCAAGTACATCCTCTACAGTATAATTTTTATCATCATTTTCGATTATGAGCCTTCCCTTTATGTTGTCAGGCAGCCTTAGATAGTTTGATTTAAACACCTCTGCCGAATTCTTTTTATCTCCGTAAACTCCTCCAACATGAAGTATCATCTTGTTTTTTTCATCCAAGCCCAACACATCCATAAATTTACAATGGTATTTTAAATCCAATAATGCATTGTCAACCACCTCTGAGTTTTTGGAGTTTAATACAGTATACTGGCCAGGATGCATTGTAGCCCTCATTCCCGAATCAATAACTTTCTTACCTATTTGTGCAAGCTTTTCTCCAAACTCCTCCCACCATAAAAGCTTATTTACAGGATGAGATCCAAAGGGTACAATATCAGAGCTGATTCTAAAAAGACTTATACCCATGGCAATGTTATAATCGATTGCCGCATCCAATGCATTTAGGTTATCTTTTATTAGTCTTCGTAAATTATCCTCTGTGGCATTGCCTATGGTGCACCGAGCCTGCTTTGCATCCTGTACCCCTATTGTTATGCATGCGTAACCGATAGCCAAAATCCCATCTCCTTGAGTTTTAAATAGTGTTATGATTGTTTGTATATAATATTACCCATAAATAAGTTTTCCATTTAACAAAAATATGATAAAATTTCAAGTTGGTAGAAAACATATTACGAAAGGATGTGCTGATATTGAAGGTTTTTGTTTTACTCACTGACGGATTTGAGGAAATAGAGGCTGTAAGTCCCATTGATATCTTAAGAAGAGCCGGTATTGATGTTACTTCAGTATCAATAACCAAAAAAAGACAGGTTAAAGGCTCCCACGATATAATAATTGAAGCGGATACCCTCTTTGAAGAATGTGATTTCAGCAAGGGAGATATGCTTGTTATACCCGGCGGACCTGGAACAAGCAGCTTTAGCCAGCATAAGGGGTTTGTCACTTTACTTACCGATTATTTTAACAACGAAAAATGGATTGCATCTATTTGTGCAGCCCCTACAATCTTGGGAAAGCTGGGAATGCTAAAAGGAAAAAAAGCCATATGCTACCCTGGAATGGAAAGCGACTTGATGGATGCATCAGTTGAATTTGACTCTAATGCAGTGGTTGACGGCAGACTTATCACTTCAAAGGGTGCAGGCACTGCCATAGAATTCTCACTTAAAATAGTTGAATGCCTAGTTGGAAATGAGGCTGTAAACGTTCTTAAGAAAAAGATGGCTATATGCATGTAAATTTTGCAGCCTTGATGTTAAAAAAGGCCTGCACGTCTTTGATGCAAGCCTTTTTATATTTATAATCAATCCATAAGCTCCGCCACTTCGAATATTCTGCTGCTCACCTTAAGCAGAAGAATCGCTGTGGCAATATTAACGGCAACCATTATAAGGGGCAGCAGTCCTCCAAAAGCAGTCCCAGTCATGATATATATGACTGCCATAACAACCGAGGAAGGTATGGCACTTAAAAGCACCGCCAGCATCCTTATCATCATCACCATTAGAACATTGCTTCGCGAACCGGCAATTCTCTGGGCGAATACCGCCGAATACAGAAATACCGGCATAAATGAAGTGTATACAAAATACAGTACAATAATCTCAATAACAGGTGGCCTTTTTAAAATATATAGCAATACAAATGAGGGTATTCCTGCGAAAATTGACTTTATAAGACTGGTCACGGTGCCATAATATGCTTTAGACATGGAGCTTTCCGGTATCAAATAAATAAAATGCTTTTTAAACTCCTTGTTCCAGGCATCATTCATTGAATTGGACATGTTCAAAAGAATTATCATATAAACTATGGCTGTATAGTCAAGCTTAAATACCAGTGAAAACAGTATTACATAGACTATTCCTATTATTATTCCTGTATTGTTTTTTCCTATTCCCGATTTTTTTATTTCAAGTACATGCCTTGACCATATTGCCTTTGCACCATCTTTAAATTCTATCTCAGCCTTTCTAACTTTTTTAGTATAAAAGGACTGTGCATCCAGATTGCCGGATGAAGCCTTAGTCCTAATTTCTTGAATCCTATAGGCATCTGTCATAGCCTGCTCATAATATTCATGTTCCATATTGAGTATAGCCTTTATAACTATTCCCGAAAACAGCAAAGAAACACCTGTTGCAGCAAGCCAGAATAATATATCACCATTTAATGCACTTACTACTGCCCATTTTGTCCAGCCAAATATCGGCACCAAGTTATAAGCATAGCTCTCAAAGTACATTTTTATGGCTTTATTAAAGTCTCCTGATACGTAAATTACAGTTGCAGAAAGAGATAATGCAACAAGTATCATAAAAACCTTGCTTACTATTTTTAAAGGGTTGATCCCATCCCCGCTTTTTGCACCTCTGAGATAAAAACAAAAATACAGCAGGAAAAGCATGCACATCATAAGTATTACTGAGAAACCGGCAGCAATATATTGGAATAGGTATATGCCTCCTCCCCCAACCATTGGGAGCATAATAATGATAAAGAGTGACATAAGGATGCTGCCCATCAGGGAGCCTATCATAGCATAAATCAATACTTTCTTTCGGTGGATAGGAGATGTAAAAACAAGGTTTACATCAGCCAAATAAAACATTCCGGCATTTTGAGCTACAATAGACGAAAAAAGAAAAAAGCCATATAAAAGGGTTCCTCCCCCAATGATGGCCTCAAATAACTCCGGCCTTTTGGTACTGCTCATTGTTGTCAGCCTTAACACAGTGGGTCCCAGCATGCATAAAATTGTTATGACCGTTAGGATGGCTGCTGCAGGCTTTTTAAAAAGCCTTTTCAACATATTTATATAGGTATGCTTAAGCAGGTACACAAGTGCATCCATTAAACACCGGCACCCCCTTCTGTTATTTCAAAAAATGTATCATTAAGAGATTTACCACTTTTCATGGCCTCTTCCCTAGTCAGGCACGCTGCAATTTTACCTTTATTCATAATATAAGCTTTATCCCATATATCATCCACTATATCAATAATATGTGTACTTATCAATACACTAGTCCCCTTTTCTCTGAGGCTTATAATTATTTCCTTCATGCTTTTAATTGCTTTAGGGTCCAATCCCACCATGGGTTCATCAAACATTACCGCCTTTGGTGATGTCATAAGGGCAAGACAAACACTGACTTTTTGCTGCATACCCTTTGAAAGCTCTCTTGTGGGCTTTGTTATATGCTCGGTAAGTTCAAAACGATCCATATAGTTTTTTGCAATATCTATAGCTCTATCGTCCAACTTGTAGGCTTTGGCAATAAACCTCAAATGTTCTTCAACATTAAGAAGATCATATAAGGCCGGTGTTTCAGGTATATATCCGAATACCCTTTTTGCATCAAGGCTTTTATTATCAAAACCGCATATATTGATATTTCCGTTAAAATTCAAAAGACCTGCGATACTCTTTAAGGTTGTTGACTTTCCTGCACCATTTGGACCCAGCAGTAAAGTAATTTTGCCTGATTCGATACTCATAGATATGTTTTCAACAACAGTTTTTTGCCCGTATTTTTTATGTAGGTTATTTACAATTATCATTTTGCACCTCTTTTTTTTAGATTTAATGTATTATTTTCCTCAAATTGATAATACTAATGATATAATCGAAACTCATATTAAACAATTATACTTGAAAAAGCAAATACTGAACACTACAGAATGTTAAATAACGCTAACAATTCCTCCTTATAAATATAGAATGAAATCAGGGGCAGTTACGCCCCTTTTTTCTTTTTTTCTTTTTATTCCAACGACTAACAATTCTATAAAGCCTGTAAAATTATTTTCCACTTTTCAAGCTTTTCAGAAAATCCAGCAGTATAGGCAGGGCTTGTAGAAGGCAGTCTTTGATATTTAATATCATTGTTGTTTAAATTTAATTTTACATATCTTTTATAAAGGTTTTCTGCAGGTCCCCCATTAAAATACACATGCTTTATTTCCGGGTAGCATTTAAACAAATGATTAAAATCGTTTGGCCTGGGATTCTTAATGTCAGCGTCAAGGCTCCCCTCTCTTTCACATGCCTCAAGAACGTCCCATAAAGCTATTTTGTGATCAAGAAGAAATTTCTTTTTCTCATGGTAGCTTTGAATATACTCTACCTCAAAAAGAGAAAAAATAATTCTCCAGAAAGCATTTTGCTTGTTTCCATAGTATTCTTGTTTCTGAAGGGATTGTACCCCCGGCATTGTCCCTAGAATAAGTATTTTACATTTATCATCAATTATTGGCTTAAATGAATATATCATTACTATTTTCAGTCCTCTTCAATTATTGCCACCGGCCTCACCCAGCCTGCACTTGCTGCTTTTATTTTAACTGGAAAACAGGAAAATATGAATCCATATGATGGAAGCTGATGCTTCCCATTACATAACAGGATAATCTGCCGACACCTTGTTAAAATGTCTGGCCACAATAACTACATCACTCATATTTATTGCACCGTCGGAATTCAGGTCGCAATTCACATCATACTTACCGTCATTACTTACAGAATTGAAAACCCTTGCAATCTGTATTATATCCATCATGTTAATGGCATCATCCTTAACACCGTTTATCGCTATATCCCCTGCCCACATAGTTATAGGAGAGGATTGTGTTGAAATGATGACATTGTCTGTTAGCTTAACGCTATCAATCTCTCTTTTAAGGAAACCATTCTTACTTATCATAAGCTTGTAGCCTGACGATGAAGCAGGTGCATCTTTTAATTCAAAGACACCCTTTTCATTAGTCAATGCTGACAGTGTGGTCCCGGAAACTTCAACTCTAAACCCTGATAGCTGCTGTGGTGCCGCACTTTGAATATTTACAAAATCAGGAGCTATATAACCTGTGATTGAATAACCTGCTGGTGTTGCCGATGGTTTATTTGTTGGCGTAGGAGTTTGAGCAGTGGTTGAGACATTTGTCCTAAATGGTGAAGCAGGCAACCCTTCTTTATTGTAGAGGTTGCCTATGGGATTGCTTGCCCATGAGTATCTTACTTCCCCCGGATTTGCTACTGATGCTGCCGATACCAAAACAGTTCCCGCATCTATGGTTGCATCAGCCCAAACAAACTTGCCGTCAGCACCTGCTATTGCAAATCCCTTTACTGCTGAACCTGTACTTAATTGGACCGGTTCGGTACCAACTTTAGTACCTGCTGCCAATCCGCTTCCAATATGGTCAAAGGATATTCTTACTTTACTTCCTTCCTTTGTCGCAGACTTAATAATAGGTCCTGAGTATTCTATTGTTTTGCCGTAATATTTCCCCAAAGCACAAGTTGCAGCTCTGATACCTACATCAAGCTTGTTTTTAGGATGTATATCCTCTTCACCTATATCAGCTGTAATTATTAGGCCATTATTACCGCATAAGGTGCTGTTTCAACAGGTGCCGCCTGTATCTTCTGATACCCCGGCAGCTGCACCACCATAAAGGGTATATCTCCAATGCCATAGTTTTTACGCCAATCAGTAATCATTGTTGTAAGCATCTTTTTATAAAGGTAATCAAATTGAGTGTTTGATTCTCCCTGATACCACATGATTCCCTTAATGTTAAAAGGCATTATAGGAGATACCATTCCATTATAAAATCCATTGGGTGATGACGCCTGAAAGCCTGCTGCTTCTGGTGATGCCAAAAATGCCTTATATGCCTCATTTCCTATCCAGCTCTCAATAAAAGAACCACCCACAGCTGAACAGATTATGCCGACCGGAACATCCAAGTCCTGGCTCAGCTTTCTAGCGAAAAAGTATCCTACCGCTGTTAGATTTCCCACCGAATTGGGTGTACAAAGTGTCCAATTGCTGACATATCCAAACACAGGCTGGGACTCAGACGTACTTTGATAGGGTGTTGAGAAATACCTTATATTTGGATAATTGGCATTTGCAGCTTCTACAGTACCATTGCCGGCAAAGGGCAGCTGCATTGCCATATTTGACTGACCCGCACAAAACCATACTTCTCCAAAAAGAATATCCTTTACGGTAACAGTTCTTGAACCGGTAACTTTCATTTCGTAAGGCCCTCCCTTTGGAAAGGGACCTATCTTCACCATCCATTTACCGCTTGAATCAGCTGTACCTGTGAATATCTTGTCTCCGATCTGAATGGTAATTTTCTCACCTGCCGAAGTCCAACCTCAGACTGGGTCCAATGCATCTCTCTGCATTACCATATGGTCAGTAAACAATGGGTGCAAAAAGGGCTTGTCTGCAGCATTTACTACCTGTGGAACAGTAAATGTGGAAAAGAGAAAAATTAAACTCACAACTACAACCAAAACTCTCCTAATACTCATGTACAAATCCTCCTATGTTTCTCAACAACTCTATAATTTATTGTTGTTGTCTACAACTCAATTATATAATACTAATTTAATCCAGAAAAGGTATTGTAAATGAGTTATAAAAACAAACATTGAAAATCTCCTACTCTGGAGTTTATTGATGTATTTAAAGTTCTTATAATATGTGGTATAGTTTTTTCATAACTGATAAGATTAACTTTTCTTACGGAACCTCATTAGGGACGACCAGTTCTACTCTATCGTTGAATGATACAAATTATTATAAAGTAATATTGAGGATGATTTTATTAATAATATGGAATGCTTGCAGAAAATGATATCGGTAGATTGACATTTCGAGGTACTCGCTACTTGGGATTTGAGCCAAAAAGAAGCTAGTTTATATATACTGTTTTTTATTATTTAAGTGCTAAATCATATTGGTTAATTCGCAGAATATATAAAATTTTCAAGGAGAGATATATGGGTAAAATTATTAAAGATGGCTTTGCCTTTATGGAATATGTTAATTCTGGACTGATTCGAAAAACAGATGATATTCCTGAACTCAAAAATAAGTTAATTATGTTTAGCGAGCCAAAAACACATATAGAAATGTCTAAGTATGCCCTTTTACTTGGTGAACATATTTTGAATATCAGTGGAATTGAACGTTCCTCAGCGATTGAAGAGTGTTTTACCATCAATTCAAAATGGCAAGATAGAGAAGCAAAATTCCAAGATGCGTTACAAATTGCCGGTATGATAAACAGTCTTGCTCGTGAAGAAAAAAACCTGATAAAGGCAAAAGTACTACGAGCTATGGGGCAAGTTGCAGCAACACCTCATGTCAAATGGCATTCGTTAGTAGCTTCTGAATACGCAATAGTAATTATCAACCTCATGTATCCAAAAAATTTTGACAAAGTTAAAGAAGAACGTGAAATACAGATTGAGCTTATGAAAAGCGTGTAATATTCTCATAATAAGCACCTTAAAATAAGTGCTGTAAAAAATGTAATAACATATATCTAACAAGTTAGGGCCAACTATTAAATATAAACCTTAGTACCTTGAAAAGTACTGCATTTTTGTTAATATCCATTGGCGAAGTATCAGGGAAAAATAAAATCATCCGAATAGCCCAAACGCTCAAGGTAACAATAAGACTCAAAAGCCATACCATGTTATTCCCAAATATTACCTTACCTATCCTTTTGTTTCTTACCATATATAAAACAGCAATTAGAACAGGTAGAACAAATAGCGGATGATAATAAAAGCCCGTCAATATATCAAGTTTCAATACTGCCAGAAAGGCTCTTGTCATACCGCATCCCGGGCAAGGTATGCCCCAAACATTTTTAAATAAGCATGCACTGCCATCTAGCAGCAATAAAATTGCAACAAATAACAGTGCAATGAGTAAAGGCAAAACTTTGTTTAATGTATTTTGCAGTTTGGACATTAAATCTTATAACCTGCATCCCAAACCTTATTAAGGCTTGACTGTACGATCATGGCACTTACTATACCAAACCCAAATATAGTCAACAAAATACATATAAGGGAATTATCGTCAGGCGTTAGACCTTGTCTTTGCTGTAATTCGGCTACAAGCTTTGAGTACTTGTAGTGCCAGTATATAGTATAAAAACCGCATGTAATTATGCAAAATAATAATTCCATCCCTGGTGATGTAGTATTTAACCCCAAATGACTTTGTGTTTCTTCCGATACTTTATATATCCAATACAACTGATATATACCGCATGTAATTAGTGATAAAACCAGGACCATAACAGGTGACCTTACTTCACCTCTTTGCATTGACCCACCATTCCTTTCAAAATAATATTAGTTCTCCACACTATTTTACTTCAAATATTAGCTTAATACAATATTGTACAAGTTTTTTATTTTGTTATTAGTTCATAAATTCACAAATCACAATTTTACTTTTTTATAAATCCATACTTCCCCCCAAGCTTAACCCTTACAAGACTTTTACTTACAACTGATGCCTCTTCATACAAAAATGGTACAACTACACTGCCGCTCTTATCAATAACTCCCCACTTACCCTTTTTAACTGCTGCCAGTCCTTCCTCGAAGACTGTTACCTCTTCAAAACTTCCTTCAAACTTTTGTTTACCATATTGATCAATACAAATCCATGCTCCATTTTGCTTAACCCAGGCATAATCCTCCCATGATGCAAATGTTTCACATTCTTCGAATTTAGGTGCTATGAGCTCTCTACCGTTCTTATCAATCAATCCAACTTTTCCCTTATCCATGACCGTCATAACACTTGTGCCCCGTCCAATCACATCATATTCCCTGCCGATAGACTTAAATGTATCTGTGCTTAAAAGCTGCATGCGGCTTCCTTTTTGTAAGATGGCATAGCCCTCTTCAGGCATTGGAATTATCGAATCGTACATTGGCTCAACCAATATTCTTCCACCTTTATCCACTAGTCCCATTCTATCCCCCTTATAAATGAGTGCAAAACCGGAATAGAATGGTTCTGCCATATCAAACCTGCATGGTATAACAGTCTTAAAACTTTTATCGGTAAACCCCCATAATTTTTTGTTATTTCTATAAAGCCTCATCCCTTCGGATATATACTCATACATTTCTCCTTCTTCGTCATTGCTGCTCCATGTGAATATTTCTTCCCCTGCCTCATTTATAAAACCTTCAGTCCTGCTTAGGCCGGGCACACCGTCTTTATCCTTGTGTAAAATCAAAAATTTGGCTTCCCCATCGTAAAACGGAAATAGATTATCGTATTTAGGCTCCACAATAATTTTGACCTTACCGTTTTCTACCTTTGCAATCCCGTTTAAATCGTTGACCGTTATTTGCAGCATGTTTGATTTTGTCCAATATCTATCATACCTACCAAAATCAATATAATCGTAGATAGGCTTAATTATCCAGTCACCCTTTGTTCCGATAAATCCATATTTGCCATTCGAGACAGCTACAGCAATTCCGTTGTGAAACTCAGAACCGCTTTCAAATTGAGGCTCTATGACGGTTTCACCTTTTTTATTTATATATCCGGATTTTCCATCTATAGTAACTCTACCTATCCCATCATTGAACAAATCAGCATCATCATACCTAAAACCAATGACAAGATTACCCTTCATGTCAATGTATCCCCATCTGCCATTCTTTTTAACAGGTGCCAGGCCTTGGGAAAACCCTGAGGACATGCTTGATGCACCTACATAATACTTTGTATCATCATATATGGCATCTGTAATAACCTTGCCGTCAGAATCGATAAACCCATGCTTTATACCTTCTCCTTCACCCTTTTGGGTTCCTATGATCCCATCAGCAGGCACACCACAATAGTCATATTGCGGTTCAACTATAAAATCCGATTGTGTATTTGACTTGCTGGAATCTTCTTCTCTCCCTTGCACCTTTTCCTTTTCATATGCATTCTCTGCAGAAAGTTTTTTTGATGGAGATAAATTGATTATTTCAGTATTGCTTCCGTTATGGCAAGCAGGAATATATAATAATGCCACCACAATTATGGAAATAGCTCTTATGCATTTCATTTATTAAGCTCCCTCTCTTATGAAAACCCTATTTTTTACATATATCAACTGTTAATAACTTATTTTTATTAGTGCAACCACTATTAATGCTCGTACATAGTTATTATAATTATAATTAAGTCCTAAATGGTTATAAATTAGTTACAGATTTGTTATCGGCATAGACTTGGAAAATAATTTCCCTATTCCGGAACTTTTCCTACCGGCTTGCGTCAAAACAAATATAGTGCATAAGAGAGGAGATTTATATGCTAAAAAAAATTATTACAAACTTATTATTACTGTGCATGCTGGTCTCAATGGCCATACCAGGCACGGCCGCCGATGAAGGCAGCAACTATTCCTTACTTAAAAACGGATTCATTTTAACTCCATTGGATGTGGATGCTACAGGTATATCCCCTGATACCGGGTTTTCGCTGATATCCCAAAGCGACATTACCTTGGAGAAGTTAAAGTCATCCTTTTCTATAGATGGCGAACCCTCACCTGTTATAACTTTATCAGACACCAAAAAGTTTGATATAAAGCCATCAAGACCGCTTCTCGAAAACAGCATCTATATTTTCCGCCTTAAGCTGGAGAAGGAAACCACTTGGTCCTTCCAAACCAGGCAAGCCTTTAAAATACTAGGCACACTTCCCGCTGATAAGTCGGTACACGTCCCTACAAACAGTGGTATTGAAATAAACTTCAATTATGAGGACTACGGCAGTATAGAAAGTTTATTTGAGATAACCCCAAAGGTTGAAGGCCGGTTTGAAAAGCATAAGAAAACCTCTGTCTTTGTGCCCAAAAAGCTTGAAGAGGGAACCATTTATACTGTAAGGATAAAAAAAGGCTTAAAGCTTAACAACACATCCAGAAGTATTGATGAGGATTATGTATTTTCCTTTGAAACAGACAAAAAATCAGCGGGTTTTAATTCCGACTATAAGGGCTTCATTTCGTACATAAGGAATATCTATGACTATAAAACAGGGAGTGCTCCCCAGATACCTATAAATCTTAATATAAATGAGCAGGTTTATAAGCAAAAAACAATAGATGTTTCAACTAAAATATATGCCTACAAAAGCTTTGAGTCATTTCACGATGCAATTAAAAAAAGGCATGTCATACCTGATTGGGCCAGAGTAAATTATAATGCAAATACCATTCCGGTAGATGGCCTTGATACTGTTCAAACCTTTACCCAAACCATAAATGCCTCAAATAATTATGACTACATGAACCCGCCCCTTATCTCAGTACCAAAAGCATTGCCCATAGGATACTATATTGTTGACAGCTACTGGGATGACATGAGCTTCCAGACGTTCCTTCAAATAACAGACGTCGGATTGTATCTTATGAAAAGCAATACAAAAACACTGGTATGGCTAAATGATCTATCAAACAAATTACCTATAGAAGGTGCTAAGGTAGTATTAAGCGATAAAACAGGTTCTTATATATCGGATTCAAAGGGTATAGCTTATTTCGATACTCCTGTCGAACCCAAAAATAATGATTTTTCATACAAGCCCCAGTTCATAACAGTAACTACGAAGGAAGGAAACATTTCAATCTATGAAAGCAGTTCTTATGACAGGGAGTCTTATGAAAAATACTGGAGCTATATTTATACCGACAGAAGCATGTATCAGCCTGATGATAATATAAGCCTGTGGGGTTTTGTGAAAAACCGCTATAACAAGGAAAGTATCAAGGAACTGACAATTGAGCTCAATAAGGGATATGGTTTAGATACTCCTATAATTAGACAAAGGGTGGATGTCACAGAAGGGTTTTACAATGGAAACCTTAAGCTTCCAATGATTGAGCCCGGGGGCTATAACCTGGAGATAAAGCATAAAAATGTTGCTATTTCAAATACATATATAAACGTGCAAAATTACACCAAGCCTTCATACAAGATTGACATAACTAAAGATAAAGAAGCCATCTTCCCAGGACAAGAGGTAAACTTCAACATAAAATCCTCATTCTTTGAAGGAACAGGAGTTTCCAATCTTAAGCTGGAATATTTTATACAGGACTACAGCTTAGGCGGAGGAAATAAGAATGGTACAGGTACCACCGATGTTAAAGGAAATTATACAGTTAAATACAGTCCGGTTATTAAATCCATAGTCCAGGGAGAAAACCATGTAAGGTTTGATGTCCGTGCACTTTTACCGGAAAGCGGAGAAATATTTGAGTCAGCCGATGTAAGGGTATTTGTAAATGATATTAATGCCAACCTTTCAGGCCAAATAAAGGATGGAAAGGGTACCATAAGTGCCGAAATCAACAAAATAGTGCTTGACCGCCTTAATAACGGCACTGCAAAAGACAGTGGTGATTATCTGGGAGATCCTGTAGCCGGAAAAACACTTAAAGGTACCATATACAAAAGCAGGTGGGAAGAAAAGGAAGACGGAGAGTATTATGACTATATAAATAAGGTCACACAAAAAAGATACAGATATGTACTGGTTAAAGACGCAATAAAGGACTTCTCAATGGCAACGTCTGCCGATGGAAAGGCTGACTTTACCTTTGATGCCGTTCAAAACGATAATTCCTACTATACTGCTGAAATAAGCTGCAAAGATAACTCAGGGAAAGATATGAAATTTGAAGTATATATAGGCCAGCACTTCAGTTATAAATACCCGGCATATGAAAATTATTCTCTTGATGGGGTTAAAGACGCCTATAGCCTGGGAGAAAAGATTGATCTTGAACTAAAGAAGGGAAGAGACAACAATCTTCCAGAAGGAAGCTACCTCTTCATTAAGTCCCAGAACGGCATACGCAAGTACATAACTTCCAATAAGCCTCTATACAGCGACTATTTTACTCAGGAAGATGTTCCTAACACCTCCGTCAAAGCTGTATATTTTGATGGCAAAACATATAACTCTACATATGACATTTATTTGAACTACAAAGCCGAAGATAAAAAACTAATTCTTGATGCAAAATTAGATAAGGGTACTTACAAACCAGGAGAAGAAGCCACTATCAGGATAAATGTCAGGGATAAGGACAATAAGCCGGTAAAGGCTTATGTAAATACCAGTATTGTCGATGAGGCTTATTTCAAGCTGGCGGACCAGGATGCAGATATATTACAATCCCTTTACAGCTGGGTTGATTCAGGTATGATCTGCGAACTAAAATCACATATTTTTTTAACTGATGAATCTTTCCGTTATAACGGAGGACCAGAAAGTGTTGCCCCTATAGGAAAATCTGTTAATGTGAGATTTTCAGATGCAAAAGACGAAAGTGCAGGAAGCTCGGGAAGCTCAACGTCTGTTAGGGAAGATTTCCGAGATACTGCCCACTTTGAATCTATTACAACAGATGAATCCGGAACCGCACAGTTAAAATTCAAGCTTCCCGATAATGTAACATCCTGGAGAATCACACTGGGTGCAATATCCGAGGACCTTCATGCAGGAAGCAATAAGGTAAATATGAATGTATCATTGCCGTTTTTTATAAACTACAGTTTTAGCAGCACCTATATTGAGGGTGACAAGCCGGTAATAGGGGTTAATGCCTATGGAGAAAGCCTTAAGGAAGACGATCTTGTCATGTTTGAGGTGTCAAGTGCTTCCAACCCTTCCTTAAAGGTTTCTGCTGTAGGTAAAGCCTTTGAAAGAACAAATATACCGCTGTGGAGTTTTACCGAAGGTATTCATGACCTTATTATAAAAGCCTCTACAAATAGTGGATTGGAAGATTCATTAAAGCATACCGTTAATGTGGTAAAATCCTATTATCAGATGGATAAGGCTGTGTATTTTGATGTTAGTCCAGGAACAGGCATAACAGGCGGCAAATCCGGTAATACAAGGATTATTTTCAGGGATAAGAGCCGAGGAAGGTTTCTTTCCGAGCTTCTTGGCATATATTATTTCGGTGGTAACAGAATAGACCAGAAGGTTTCACAAAAGCTTTCCTCTGAGCTGTTGTTAAAGTACTTTAAGGACTACAAATTCATGCCGTCCAGAGACAGTCTCATACTAAGCGATTACCAGAAACCTGACGGCGGGCTCAGCCTCTTCCCCTATTCACAAAGCAGCAGCGAGTTATCTGCAAAGCTTACACCACTAGTAAAAGACCATGTAGATATTTATAAGCTAAAAAATTATTTTAATACACTTTTAGAGGGTAGCGACCAATCAGCAAAGGTTATGGCTATTTATGGGCTGGCAGTCCTAAAGGAACCTGTTCTTTTGGAACTGGCTAGAACATCTGAAATAAATAATCTTTCTTTGAAGGATAACATATATCTGGCACTTTCATACTGTGAATTGGGAGAAACAGATAAGGCAAAACAAATATATGACAGCAGGATCTCAAAATATGTTGAAGAGTATAAGCCCTTTTACATGGTAAACTCAGGAACCGACAAGGATGATATTCTTGAGCTCACATCCATATGTGCTTACCTTGCTTCAAAGCTTGGGCTAATGGAGAAAACCGGAATGTTTGAGTACTGTATCAAGAATTACTCAAAGGATATTTTGTTAAGCCCTGAAAAGCTGCTATTCATATTGAATGAGATAGATAATTACAGCGATAAAGAATCTACCTTCACATACAGTTACAATGGTGAAGACAAGAATGTAAAGCTTGACAAAGGCGGCTTCTACGTGCTTGAGGTTCCGTCAAAGAATCTGTCGAGTCTAAAGATCGGCAAAGTTCAAGGTGATGTATCTGCGGTATCTGTTTTTAAGGAAAATGTTATCGACATAACCAAAACAGACAAAGCTATTTCGGTTGACAGACAATATTACCTCATTGACGGAACTCCTGTAAAGCCAAACTCCTTCAAACAGGGAGATATCGTAAGGGTAAAGATAACCTGGAGCCTGGGAGCAAAATCATTTGACGGAGGATATGAGATAACTGATTATCTTCCATCCGGACTCAAGCCCGTAGAAAAGTATCTAGGTTCAGATTACTATTATAGGAACATAGATGGTCAAAAAGTAAAGTTCTTTGTTTACAACAGTCCTTACTGGGAAAACAACAGGGCCGTGTTTGAGTATTTTGCAAGAGTCGTCAGCCCTGGAACTTACACTGCACAGGGAACAGTGATTCAGAGCATCAAATCAAAAGAAAGCGTAAATGTAGGAAAAACCGAGTTTATAAATATTGAGTCAAAAGGTGAAATAATATCCACACCAATTGATCCAAACGGTATCAAGGTGGAATATAACGGAAGACCCATTATATTTGACTCGCAGCCCGTTATTAAAGACAGCAGAACCCTTGTGCCTTTAAGATCAATATTTGAGGTCCTTGGAGCAGATGTGAAGTGGGATTCCAAAACCAAGACAGTAACAGCTGTTAAGGAAGGAAAGACAATCATACTTACCATCGACAAAAAAGAAGCATCAATTAACGGCAAAAAAACCTCTCTTGAAGTTCCTGCAACGGTTATAGGAAGCCGTACCTTCGTACCCACAAGGTTCATTTCAGAAAGCATGGGTGCCAGTGTTACATGGAATGCTGCAAAGAAGACCGTACTTATTGGTAAATAAAGTCATGTAAAACATCAAAAATCCTGCCAGGGTATACATCAATTACACTCTGGCAGGATTTTTTTGATATCTAGGAAATTCAGACCCTTAGGGAGCCGCGGAAGCCCCTAACGCTATAGTAGGAAGGTGCACTGTTATGATACACGAAGACATGGTCGTAGCGGCGATCGGCAAAGATGGCACCGCCAAGTTTTCTAATATAGGATGGTGTTTGTAACCAGCTGGACGTCTTCATATCAAAATTTCCAAGTTTCTGAAGCTCTCGATATTGTTCTTCCGTTAAAAGCTCAATGCCCATGTTAGCTGCCATATCAACTGCGTTATTTTCCGGCTTGTGTTCTTTCCTTGACTCCAGCCCTTCACGGTCATAACAAACATTCCTTCGGCCTTTAGGACTTTCCGCTGAGCAATCATAAAAAATGTATTCGTCCGACTTATTATCATAACTAACAACATCCGGTTCACCGCCGGTTCTTTCCATTTCATTGAGTGACCAGAGTTTTTCAGTATTAGCCTCCAGCTTAGCTTGTACCCTAGCCCATTCAACACCATTATGGCGGTACATGTTTTTCTCAAAACGGGCTTTCAATGTTTTGAGTAATTCTTCACGTTGTTCTAAAGACTTTGTTTTTTCATTCTTCAAAATGAACCCTCCTTATGCTGCCTTATTTCATGGCAGCAACGTAAGTACCCCATTTTTCACCATTAAGCGTTCCTGTAAATTCATATACCGGCTGATAAAAACCTTTAGTATCATATGAATAGGATATTTTTATATTCTTTATTTCTATCTTACCACCAGGCATGTCCGGCCAATCATAAAAGTTACCTTTTAAGACCTTTTGGTACGCACTTTGGGGACTAATAATATTTACATTTCTTACAAAGCTATTCTCATATACTTCATGTCTGATACCGCTTATTACGCCATCATTTGAAATATCAAATACAACTTGCCCTGATCTCATTTTAGTTTTACCATATGTATCGGGATTTATTTTAAAAGTAATATTATACTTACTAGTGGAATCCCATATAGCATCATTCAATAAAATATTATGACTTTTAGCAAATTCTAAAGCAATTTTATACTTTTCATCATCAGTTAAAGTAACTTTCTCATTATCCCTTTCAACTGCATGGTTAGCATAATCCCATGCTCCATTTGATCTATCCCATGTAAAACTGCAATGGGAACTATTTTCAAAATTAAAAAATATATCTTCGCCTTGAATTAAATAACTTTTGAAAGCAGGCAAATTTAAGTCCTTCATCACCTTTTGAGCTTCCGATATGGCAAACTCCTTATCCCAACTATTAGGATACTTATATACCGGAGCAACTGACTCTTTATTGCTAATATCAACTGATAATTCTATTGTATACTTTGATATATCTGCACCTGAAACCTGCCTTACCGGCATATTCCCAAACTCCTGAAGGTTGTATTTTACGAATATCCCTACAAACGCCAGTATTATAACAGTGGGTAATACAAGAAATCCAGTTGCGGATACTCTCTTCTTATTTCCCTTAATCATCCTGTACCCAAACATCAATATGCAATACCCTATCATTCCACCTAATGTGTTATGAAACAAATCATCCAATTCAAAAAAACCTAGCCCAGCTATTAATTGCAATGCTTCAATAGACAAGGTTGTTAAAAACGCGGCCAGTAGAATCCATCTGACTTTTGTAAATATCCGGTTTAATAAAGGCAACAAAATCCCCAATGGTATAAACATTATAATATTAAAAATAATAAACTGCCATGCCCTTACAGTAAAGGTATTCCAGGCGTCTATGTAGCTGCTGAATAGTTTTAAATTTACAGTTCTAACAAACCCTGCCCCTCTATTACAAGTTAAACCAAAAACAACCATCAAATAAATAATTAGAATTATTCCCAAAATTACTTTTGTTTTGTTAATTGTCTTATTGCCTTTAAGTAACTTTTTATAGATAAAGAAGTAGCCTACCCCCGCTAAAGTTAGTACAATACACACTAGTATTGGGGCTGGCATAACATACTGAAATAGCTGCTGTACTATTGATTCAAAACTCATATTTTTATCCTTTCTCTTTATCAATCATAAATAGTATCTTATATCAAAATGAAATTGTCTATAACAAATCGCACATTTTTAATATGAGCTTTTCCCGATAATCTGGACACTCCAAAGTTAGGTTTTCTTGCCGATACGCATAATTGCTTCAATTTTTAAAACACTGAGATATAAAACTCTAAATCAAGCCACAAGGCCCTTAAAGTATCTTTGCTTAAACTCATATGGTGTTAGATAATTTAATGCCTGGTGCCTTCTTTTTCTGTTGTAGAAAACTTCTATATACTAGAGTATATCTCGCCTTGCAGCTTCACGAGTAGTGTATTTATTGTTATATAGCATTTCACACTTAATAGTACTAAAAAATGTTTCTGCACACGCATTATCAAAACAATTTCCTTTACAACTCATGCTGCACAAAATATTGTTCTTTTTGAGTAAAGATTGATACTCATTGCTGCAATATTGTACGCTTCTGTCTGAGTGGTGTACTAATCCTTTAGATATCCCATGCCTCATTACTGCATTATTTAGAGCATTCCCTTATGAACTCATAAGCTATTTCCGGTTGTCTTGAACGAAGATGGCGACTGATTTTTTTAATATATCTACAGTTTGCTGTAAATCGGTGGTCTTCTTTTTCTCTTCTCTCAGCTGAGCTTCAAGTTCAGCTATACGATTGTTTTCTGGAATCTTCTTTTCATCCTCAGCTTTTAACCAGTTGCGTATAGTTTGATCATTTACTCCAAAATCATTAGCTACCTTAGTAATTGACTGTTTTTCTTCCCGGATCAGCCTAATAATATCTGCTTTAAATTCATTGTTATGTTGATTACTTTGATTTGACGCACTTATCCCTCCATAG
>NZ_DATCTU010000019.1 GCF_036567765.1 Pseudobacteroides sp. | reverse complement strand
TTGGAAAAAGCGCTCAAGAACCATACCGCTCAGCGCTTGCAGAAATTTGTGGAGATGAACATTCAAGCCCTGCGCCGCGGCGGAGAATATCGTGATATAATCTAATAAAAACAGGTCATGTCCCCGCAGCTTGCTGCGGGGAAAGCTCATTTATAAGAGGTAAAAAAAATGGATCAGTCGAATTCTAATGGACAAACGTTTATTCCTATAATGATAATTGTTCTATTAGTATTGCAATCAATTTTATTAATTTTTGTCTTGAAGGATATAAGATTTATTAAGCAATTAACTTTATTGAAATCAGTTTCATCCCAAGCTGAAGAGGTTGAATCATTAATAGGTACCCAGGCACCAGATTTTGGCCTAAATGATATTGAAGGAAAAGAGATTTCGCTATCTCAATATCAAGGCCAGCCTGTCCTCCTAGTATTCAGTTCGCATACTTGCTCTGCTTGTCAAAAAATGTATCCGGCACTTCGTGAATTTCTAAGTAAGAGCAATAAAATTGAAGTTTTATTGATCTCGATAAGTAGTAGAGAAGAAAACTTGAAATTTATGGATGAATATTCTTTTATTGGCTATAAGAATTTGCATATATTATCCGCAACGCCTGAAATTTTTAATAAATATTCTATTAGTGGAACACCTACTTTTGTAGTTATTAACAAGCAGGGAATTATAGAAAAAGTCGGACATGCAAATACTCTAGATCAAATAATGGAACTTACCGAAACAGTGACGCATTAAATATAATGGAGGAAAAATGTCAAAACTAGGCTTTTCTTTACTCAATGTTTCTATGAGGAAAGCCCTGACAGCGATCTTAGCTGTTACAATCCTCGCACTTGTGATAGTACCAATCTTAGCTCTTCCAGTGAATGCTAAATCATGTACTTCCTGGACATGGACTGGTACTTGCTGCGATACTTTGTATCCAAAAAAACAAGATTTTAATACAAGATGGTGTTTGGAGTGTAACGACACTAATTGTTATTCCTGGAATGAATATAATTGTCAAGATATGAGCATATGCGGTCCCGACAATTAAAACTTCAAATCTAACTTTGCTCAACTTGCACGTAGAAAGAGCATTTTAGATCGTTTAATATAGGTAAGTTCCACTATTTGGTTTAGAAGAGGTGGTTTATGTCTATTCTGGTTGAGGACATCACAAAGCGATATAAAGGGGCACAGATTAATGCCCTAAACCATGTTTCTCTGAATTGCAATAAGGGAGTTTTTGGACTATTAGGTCCCAACGGAGCTGGTAAGACAACTTTAATACGCATTCTTGCTACCTTGATTACGCCGACCTCGGGCTCTGCAACAATTCAAGGGTTTAACGTGTTGGAACAACCTCAAAAAGTTCGCCCGATTATCGGGTATGTTCCTCAGGAATATACCTTATATCCCAGTCTAACAGCCAAGGAATTTTTGCACTACATGGGGACTTTGAGCGGCTTGCAAAAGCCTCATGCACAGATTGAGCGGGTTATTGATCAGGTTGGGTTAGCGTCAGTCGCTAATCAGCGTCTGAAATCTTTTTCAGGAGGGATGAAACAGCGGGTAGTAATCGCCCAAGCCTTATTACACGATCCACCCGTTTTATTGGTAGATGAACCTACCGCTGGCCTTGACCCTGCTGAAAGGGTTAGGTTTCGCAATCTTTTGTCAGAGTTAGGGAGGGAAAGGACTGTGTTGCTTTCAACCCATATCGTCGAAGACATCACTGCCACTTGCAGGCAAGCAACTATACTGAATGAAGGGAAAGTTGCTTTTTCAGGGGAGATTGAAAAGTTAGTCTCTTCTGCTCAAGGAAAGGTATGGAAAGCGTGGGTTTCTCCAGAACAATTCGAAAGCGTGCAAAGTGCCCATACTATTGTTTATTCGCGCCCTACCAGCCAACCGGGACTTATAGAAATAAAGTTTCTTACCAAGGAAAGCCAACCACCTTTTGAATCAGAACCAGTTACACCTACTATAGAAGATGCTTATCTATTGCTAATCCCCACAGGAAATGCTGATGAAAAACAATCTGAGAACATTATTTAACGTTGCCTATAAAGAATGGATCATTCAGATTCGCCAACGCACAACTTGGCTAATCGCTGGTTTGTTTTTTTTAGTCGGTTGGGCATTTCTTGAACAAGGGTCACTGCCTCTAAGGTCAGCAATGGGGATTGCAATTAATATAGCCGACGGATTAGGAGCGTTTGGAACCTTTTTCGTAGCCATTTTGGCGTCAACAGCGCTCTTACGTGAAATTCAGCCTGGTTACGATTTAATTTGGACGCATTCATTTTCTACAACCGCTTATTTCATAGGGAAGTATCTCGGGGTTGTATTAACTATTATCACCGCCCTTCTACCCAGTGGGTTATTGGCTGCCTATTTAATGGGTACTTTGCATGGTTTCGAAACAATTCTCATTCAAATTAGATTGTGGCTCATTAATCTTGGTCCCACTTATTTATTTATCATTGCTGTAACCTTCTTAGTTGGTTCTCTTTTCCGCCGTGGACTTTGGACAACTCTGTTCATGGTGTTATTTTTGGGTGGAGTGATGATATTTAACCAAAACTTTACTCGGACCGCAGCATTTGACATAGTTGACCCTTATGCATCGCCACTGATTGGGTATGGACCCGACAGTGGGATGATTTTGCTTAACCGAATTTTTTACTTAGCACTATCAGCGCTTCTATTATTAATGGGGTTATTAATAGTCCGCATTTCTTCACCAAGGCGTGAACAAAAACTTAGTTATATCCAAATAGCGATCTTTACTTTGCTAGCCGCTGGCCTTTTGGCTGGGTTAATCCGTACAGCAACAATCTTCAAGAAGGAGAGTCATTTTGCTTTTGAGGAGCCTCCCGCTGACCCTTTTGCAAACGAGACAATAGATTGCGCATTATTGAACTCTTTTAATTTAGACGTTTTACTAGACCAAGATTCCAAGCAAGTTTCTGGAAGAGCTATTATTGAGCTGCCAATAACTGACACCCTCCTGCAATTGACTCTCGGATTGAACAGCGGCCTCCAGGTTTTACAGGTTGAAGCTAC
>NZ_DATCTU010000018.1 GCF_036567765.1 Pseudobacteroides sp. | reverse complement strand
CTTTCCCTTTTTTGATCCAACCTGATATAATTTCATTGTGGCAGCTCCTTTCGTTTTTGTTTTTCCCAAACAATAGTTTATCAAACTACCGTCTGGACTGCCACCTTCAATTTCTACGAAATTCGGGACTTACTCAATATCGTTCAAGATCCATAGAAAATGTTATAATGGAAATTGTTCTATTAAAATTTTGCTTAGGCGATAAGCTAAAGAAGCTAAGTATTTTGGATGATACATTTACTATAGTACCCGAAAGAGTTATAAACTTTGTGAGATTGCTTAAAAAGTACCAAATTGATATACCTTGGAGATGTGCATCCAGAATTGATATCTTGAATGAAGAGTTTTTGGATGTTATTAAATCTGGCGGTTGTACTGAAATATTATATGGAATAGAAAGCGGTTGTCAGGAAGTTTTAGACAAAATAAAAAAACAAATTGATCTGGAATCCGCAAAAACAGTTATTATGAATACTTATAAAAAAGGCATCATACCAATATTATCCTTTATTTTGGGCCATTATTGTGATACAAAAGATAGTATGGAAGAAACTTTAAATTTTGTAAAGGAAGCATACACAAACTATAAGGCTGAGATAGCTATCTTTTATAATACCCCATACCCTGGCACCTGGCAGTATATTAATAAAGATAGGCTAGGGATACGAATTATTGCAGACAAATATAGTTTATATACATGCATGGTTCCAATCATTGAAACTGATAACTTCTCATCAAATGACTTAAGAGAATTCTATTTAAAGTGCATTAAATACAGTGGAAGATCTTTAAACCTAGAGATGAGCAAAAAAAATTCTCTTGGCGTATAAAAACTCGTTTTTTTATTTTTCAAGTTGTAAAAATTATTTTATTGGTTTATCATATTAATTGTTTGCACTATTAATATAATAAATCAATATAGACAAATAGTTTTAGAGTACTTTGGATTATATTCTAAAATTATTTATAAGGAGATAATAGAATGAGTCTTGGCACTGCCTTGTGTAAAAAAATAAATAAGCTTTTTCCATTACCTGTACACCCTTTCAACCTTCAAAATCAGGGCGTTAAAACCTATTCCCAATGGCAATACGAAAAGGGCATGGAAACCATAAAGTTTTACCTGGAAAAAGTGAGCACTGAAGAAATGTTTAAGGACAAGGTTGTTTTGGATATCGGATGCGGTGCTGCAGGTAAAACCCTTTATTACGCTTCGCTGGGAGCCCAAAAGGTTTACGGAATAGATGTTGTACCCAGGTATGAAAATGATGCCTATTCCCTTGCCAAAGAAAAAGGCCTTGAAGACCGTTTCTCTTTTGTCCTTGGTGATGCTTCAAACATGGATTTTGAAGACAACTCCTTTGATGCAATAATAGTTAATGATGCAATGGAGCACGTATCTGAGCCGCTTAAAGTTTTGAACGAGTGTCATCGTGTGCTTAAAAAAGGCGGGCGTATATACCTCAATTTCCCACCTTATCACCACCCCTTCGGAGCCCATCTAAGCGATGCCATAGGCTTTCCCTGGGTTCACCTGTTTTTTAGCCAGGCTACCCTCATAGAAGTCTACAAGGACTTGGTAAAAGACCTTCCTGATGGAAAAGAGCGTATTGATTTCCGCATTTCAAAGGATGAAAAGGGCAGAGAATATTTTTCCTATATAAATAAAATGACCATAAAGAGGTTTAACAAAATTCTAGCAAGGACAAGCTTTAATGTTCCTTACTACAGAGAGGTACCCTTAAGAAGTATTCTAAAACTCCCGGCAAAGCTGCCCTTATTTAAAGAATGCTTTGTAAAAATGGTTGTCTGTATTCTTGAGAAAAAATAATGCAGTTATACTACTCAAACATACAGACCATTAATTACTCAAACGGAACAGCATTCTTAGGATACCTTCGTAATCTGACAGTCAATTGATGGAAAGATCCTAAACATAAAATAGAATAGACAGCCGAAGACATAAAAAGGAAGCCGCTGTAAAACTGAGTCTATAGTTTTGCAGCGGCTTCCTTTTTATGTCTAGTCATTCCTTAATAAAATTACTTTTTACCGGATTTTATTACGATAACAAATTTTTATGTATAATCATATAATGTCTTTAGACGGCTAATAACGAAGCACTTCAACAGTATGTCAACATAATACTTAAAGCCTTCTGTAAATGTCAGGAACCAAAATAAAAGGTTACTTGAGTTATTAATCTGGTATGAACATTCTTTAGTAATGTACACACTAATTATTGGACTGGGAGTTGGTAATAATGACTTTGACAATTATATTGCTTGCCGTTTCCCTAAGCACTGATGCATTAGGTGTAGGAACAGTGTATGGTTTGAGACGGATACGAATTCCTTTAACCTCAAAGCTATTTATATGTTTTTTTTCAATTGTCTACTCAGCTATAGCACAAGCCTTAGGAAAAACTTTAGGCAACATTCTCACAAAGGATTTATCAAGCCTTATAGGAGTAGGAATATTATTCTTTATGGGTATCTGGGTTATCCTTCAAGCAATTTTAGGAAAAAATGAAGCACCAGCTAAGAAGAAACTCTCAAAAACAGGTACACTATTAGAAATCGCCATAAAGTCTTTGGGGATTACAATACAAATCATAAGAAATCCAATAGAAGTAGATCTTGACAAATCTGGGACTATAGACTTGCGCGAATCAATTTTACTTGGTTTTGCATTGTCTTTAGATGCTATAGGTGTAGGAATCGCAAGTGCCCTTGCAGGATATCAGTCAATCCTTATTCCCTTTGTTGTCGGTCTCTTCCAATTGATTTTTTTATACACAGGATTGTTCGTAGGCAACAGGATAACATCGTACGGCCGGGGCAATAAAAAGGTTATATCGATAATTCCCGGTATATTGCTGATCATGTTGGGACTTTCAAGACTTATATGACAAATATACATACTTTCCCAAAGGAGGGTGTGAACAAATCGCGAAAATGATTTTGTTCACATCCCGGCCAAATATTTTTCATAAATCAAAACAGACACCTAAATTAGTAATAACAGCTAATTTCAGGTGTCTGTTCATTTTATGTAAGTTTACTTGCCCAAAACCCTTATTTTATCGACATATGGATCGGCAGTTCCCTGCAGCTGGCACTTCTCTGCTTTTAAAAGCTTAATATAATCAACTATGTCTTTGGAAATTCTCTCTCCCATACATACAACAGGTATACCTGGGGGATAAGCCATTACCATCTCCCCTGCAATTTCTCCTACAGAGTCCTCCAGATCCACTACCTTTTTATCTGAATAGAAAGCATCCCTGGGCGAGACTATCATCTGAGGATTATGAGGAAGCATTGTCGCCACTCTATATTCCCTAACACCTTGTTTTAAAGCAATATCTTTTAATGCATTAATAAGAGCGTCCAGATCTTCTTTTCTGTGACCAAGGCTGATTATGCATAATATATTATATAGGTCGGACATTTCTACTTGAATCTTGTATTCTTTTCTAAGCTTTTTCTCTAACTGGTATCCCGTCAATCCTAAGCCCATTACATTGATTCCAAGTTTGGTTTCATCAAAGTCAAAGCACCCTGGTGTTCCAACAAGCTCTTTTCCAAATGCATATAAACCATCAATATTATTTATTTCATCTCTAGCCCATCTTGCCAATTTCAAGGCTTCTTCCAAAAGCTCACTTCCGTTTGTAGCAAGCTGCTTTCTTGCAATGTCTAATGAAGTCATAAGCACATAGGATGAGCTGGTTGTGTGAGTCAGATTCAGTATTTGTTTAACCCTGCCCGGTGCTATAATATTGCTCCGTAAAAGCAGAACAGAGCTCTGAGTCATTGAGCCTGCGGTCTTATGCATACTGGCAGCACTCATGTCGGCTCCAACTTCCATTGCAGTCAGGGGAAAATCATCATGAAAGGACATATGTGCTCCATGGGCTTCATCTACAATCACTGCCATACTGTGCCTGTGAGCTATTCTGGTAATTGATTTTATATCTGATGCAACTCCATAATAAGTTGGGTTTATTATAAAAACTGCCTTCGCATGGGGATTATCCTTTATTGTTTTTTTCAAGCTTTCCTCCGTTATCCCCATTGCAATGCCAAGCCTCTCATTAATCTCAGGTTGTATATATATGGGCATTGCACCGCTTAGAATTATTCCTCCAATTGTTGATTTATGTGCATTCCTTGGCAGTATTATTTTGTCACCAGGCTCACAGGCGCTCATAATCATAGCCTGAACCCCTGCGGTTGTTCCATTTACCAGAAAATATCCGTTTTGTGCACCGAATGCATTGGCCATTAATCTTTCTGCATCATAAATCACTCCTGTTGGGTTGTTGGCAAAATCAAGCTCCTCCATTCCATTTGCGTCCATCTGAAGAACGTGTTCCCCGACGTAGTCACAAAACTCCTTTATCCCACGTCCTTGCTTATGCCCCGGTACATGAAACTGAACAACATTATCATCGATATATTTTTTTATAGCATCAAATATTGGTGTTTTATTTTGGTTTAAGCCTATCAAACCTCATCCCCTCCAAACAGGCATTATGTTTACTATGAATAAGACATAATACGGACAACAAACAACATTAAAATTAATTATTTTATTCACCAGTAACCTTAGTTAAATACGATATTTCCTGTATTAGTATATTAAAAAAGAATTATGATGGCTACATATTGTAGAAATTTTCTGTTAATCAAAGCTAGATTGTTATCACAAGAAATTTTGACAAATAAAAAAGTGATTGTACTGCAGGCAACATAAGTATTATAAACTCATTATTGCAGCATAATCACTCTTTATTTGAAGTTCCGATAGTCAAATTATAAGTACTATTAATTCAGGACTAGAGGAGTTATTTCAGGGTAGCTGGTTGACACCGCATTAAAATGCCTTGCAATAATTACTGCATCAGCAAAATTTACCGCATTGTCGGAATTCAAATCACACTCTGCCATATACTTCTCGTCTTGCGATGTTGAGTTGAACACCTTTGCAAGGAGAATCAAATCGGCCATATTTATTGTATTATCCTGAACACCATTTGACGGAATATCTCCTGACCATAATAAAACCGGAGTGGATTCAGTGCCTAACGATACATTACCGCTTACCGCTATATTGGCAATCTGCCTTTCCAAAAAACCCTTCCTGGTTATTTTTACAGAGTATGTTCCTGTAGGCATATCGGCAATACTAAAATAACCATTACTGTCGGTAACAGTAGATTTATCGTTTAATCCAATCAACTCAACCTTAAATCCTCCCTTAATCAAAGCCGCCAAGTCAGTTGAATAATTAAAATCAGGTGATATATATCCCGACAACTGATATGTTTTTACAGGTGTAGGCGTAGCGGTAGGCTTTTGTGTTGATGTTGGTGTTGATGTCGGTGTTGATGTCGGTGTTGATGTTGGTGTAGGCCTTATGGTAGAAGTCGGCGTTGAAGTTGGGGTAATTGTTGGGGTGGGTTTTAGCGTAGGTGTAGCCGTAATAACCTGTGTTGGCAGTGGGGTTACGTTATCTGCCTTGCTGCTCAAAACAAATGTCATACTGTCTCCTATTGCACTTATGTTGGAGATGTTAAACCCTGAGCCTGTCCCATCCCACCATTTGGAACTTGGAACAGTAGTATCACTAAACTTGTCATTGAAACCGGCACGGAAAAAGTCACCTGTATCTCCACTGTTAACATTTTTCTCCATATCAAACTTTCCATCTGCCTGCTCTATTGATGTTATGTAATGCTTCAAAGCTGTCATATCCTGATAATTGTTGTTTCCCCTCCTGTCGATATGCCATATTACAAGGCCTTCTCCTGGAAACCTGGTCCAATCCCCTTTTTTTCTTATGTTTTCTATTATAAACATTTCATTATTATTTTTTGGATTTATGTAGCCCATCACATCTCTTGTACCTGCAGGTACAGTCACAACAGATCCGTCAGGAAGGCCGTTCAGCCATTTTATGTTATAAAATTTACTTATGACACATCTCCCATAAGGGTTTGCAAAATTGTTAAAATTCCCAATAACCTTTGAATCTCCATCATAGTCATAATAATCAGGCCATTTGAGAATCATGTGTTCGCATTCATGATTTATGGTAGAGGTTTGAGGTCTTGTTCCGATGTTTGAAAACTGGTGGCTGTTTACCCTAACACCATTGCTGAATGTATAATTAAACCCTCCTGAATGAGGCCAAAGTCCATTGGCCCATCCTGCATCCGCAGTTCCCGCATAAAGCAGCGTAAACGCCATTATTGATTTGTCTGCATTCAGCGTAAGCCCATTAGTAGTAAAATTTGGATTATTGTTAAGCCAAGCCAGGGTTTCTTTCATCAATTCAGTAGATCCTGCGTATCCGGTACCGCTGTCATAATGGCTCTTTTCATATTTTGCTGTATAAAAGCCAATTAACCTGTTTGTAAATTCCAGCTTTTGTCCCGATATATTATAAAAATAATCATAAACAGAACCTGAACCGGACTTGTTAAATAGCTGTTCAATCGCATCTGCCGTAACAGCACTTTTAACATCAGGGAAATCAACCAGTACCACTATCCCGCTTACCTTTGACGGTGTGGCAGTAGCTATAACTGGAACACCTGATGGCATAGGCGTGGGTGATGCCGCCAGTATCTCTTCTTCCATGGGTGCATTTAACTGGATTTCCTTATGCTTTTCCTTAACACGCTTCAATACAATACTTTTATCCTCAGACAGGCCTTTCTTAATCCCTATGGATTTGGCCGAATCATCGCTTAGGGTTGTCCCCTTGTAGATCTGGCTTGTTGCCACCAAATTGCCACTCCCATCCAATTTTGCATAACAGATGTTTCCTTTATTATTTCTAATCAATGTGTAGCCGTCCATGCTTTCGACCCTCTGGTAGTATTCATCTCCAAAAACCCTGACTGCTACTTTTGTTCCATCTGGCTGCCTGAATTTAAATTCCTCCCCGCTCATGGGATGAGCTGACAAAGATACACCTAAAAATAATGTCATCACCAATGCACCCACGATGCTTACGAATAGCTTCTGAATTCGGTTTTTCATTTCAATTCCTCCTACACCCAAAAATGTTCTAAAAGTGGTTATATGCACTTTTAAAATAAATAAAGACAAAAGATATAAGACATGAATAAAGAAAATTTTTCTATAATAGTATTATTACATATTTTTCTTAAACTTTCAGCCCTCAAAAAAGAAATTTTCTGCGACATTATGCAAATACTAAATTGGAGCTTGTCCTAGCTTCCGTAGAATTTCGGTAGCTTAGTTTTACGTGGTTTTTCTCATCCTACAGATTGTTTGCTATAATCTTCCACCTTTGAAATATTATTAATAAGGATTGGAAGTAGTTTATATCCTTTAATACGAT
>NZ_DATCTU010000017.1 GCF_036567765.1 Pseudobacteroides sp. | reverse complement strand
ATCGTATTAAAGGATATAAACTACTTCCAATCCTTATTAATAATATTTCAAAGGTGGAAGATTATAGCAAACAATCTGTAGGATGAGAAAAACCACGTAAAACTAAGCTACCGAAATTCTACGGAAGCTAGGACAAGCTCCTTGATACCGATGAATGGGGGAGAGATACTCATCCAACAGTAAAGGTTAATTGGGGTAGAATTGAAGTTGGAAGGGATTTTTATACTGGTGGTAAGGAGCAGATTGACAATAATGGCAATATAACTACAATAGATAGTGGAAAAATAGACTTCCAGATAAAGGGTCGACTTATAATGCAAGAACCTAAGGATTATGTGCTTGTAAATGGGTCTTTCTATTCAAATTCTCATGAAAGTTATTATGATAGTTTGGATAGCTCTAAACAATTATTGAAAAATGGAACTCTTGAAGTTAAAGGGAATTTTATACAAGGTGCTATAGCTAATTATGTTGATCAAAATGGGATATCAAGACAGCATACAACTGCAACAAATAACTTTCCTGCTACTGGAAATCATAAGGTTATATTAAGTGGTGATCCGTCAAATATCCAATATGTTACATTTAAGAATTATGATGATAATCCGTCAAATGGGTCTTCAATCAATATATTAATTTTAACTAATCCTATGGCTTCATATGTATTTAACCCAAGTAAGGTATGGAAAATACTTTCTTCTCCTGAATCAAAAGATAATATTACTACAACGACTGAAGATTCGTTAAAATCAGTTACAGAAATGACCTATGCAAGAAAAAATGCGGGTGCAGTATTAGTAGAAGGCAAAATATTTGCTTTTGGCGGTATTGGAATTAACAATACAACGTTAAAATCTGTAGAAAAATATGATCCACTTAGGAAACAATGGGTGAAACGAACTGATAACATACCATGGGCAGATTTGTTGCAAGCAAAGAGCAATTTTGCAGCATCAGCAGTAAATAGTCAGATTTATATTTTTGGTGGCTCATCTGATGGAGCAACAATTAAGTCATGTGAAATCTATAATACTAAGGATGATCAGACTTTTAACTCATCTGAATTAATAACTGAAAACAATATTCCCGATGGTTTGATAAGGCAGGATCATACTGCAGTACTGGTTAATGGTAAGATATATATTATTGGGGGTAGAAAATGGGATGCTTCTTTAAATAAGTTTGTATATTTAAATAGCATTTATGTTTTTAATCCTGATACTCGCAGTTTTACATTATCAAATTATGTACTTAATACATCTAGGAGTTCATTTGGTGTAAATGTTGTTGATGACAAAATATATATTTATGGCGGGATGACCAACAATGGAACATCTAATATTTACTTAAATACTGTTGAAGTGTTAAATACACTTGTAACTCCTACATCACAAACACCTTGTCAGCTTCTTTCTTCACCGAAACTAGTAAAAGCTAGGGCATTCTTTGGGTATGCAGCAGTTAATGGTATTGCATATGCATTGGGGGGAACAAACGGCACTATACTTGATAGTATTGAAGAATACAGAACTCTTGATGCAACAATTAGTGATAAAACCGCGAAATTAAATACAGCAATAAGAGATTGTGCTGCTGTAAGTGCCTATAATAAGATATTTATTATAGGAGGGACTAGTAATGGAAGCAATGTTCTGAACCAAGTTACAGAGTATATACCACAAAAAATGCCTGGTTTAAAATTTCCTGATAAATATCTTGGTCGAGATAAAGCAGAAACTAGAAAAATGTATATAAATGATCATGTTAATATAGTTACAGGAAATTATATGGAACAAGCCCAAGATGTGAAAATTGATAGTTCAGGTATTGATATTACTTTAGATAGAACATATAATTCAGCATCAAATACTGATTTGTCACCGATTGGATGGGGTGTTGGTAAAGGGTGGAAGTTTAATTTCCAAACATGTATAGAAAAATTAGATAGCATGACAACATATAAAGTAAAGGCTCCACATGGACTAAATGTCCGAAAAGCAAGTCCTCAAGGAAATTGTTTGGGATTAAGTGGACAACCAATTATATCTTTTGCTGATGGGAGTATAGTTACAACAGTTGATGCATCATCAGTTGTAAAAGATGGGTATGAGTGGGTTAAGATTAGATACGAAAATCAGGATTGCTTCATAGCAAAAAATTACCTTACGAGACTCCCAGTAGATGGTAAAAAAATTGCTGTAAATTATCCGACGGGTTCAAGAGATATTTTTGAAGAAACTTCATATAATTCTGGTAAATTTGTAGCATATGGAAACTTTGATAAGTTCTCATATGCAGATGAAAGTGGAGTTGATACATATAAGTTATTAAATACTGAGGAAGATAAACTTTATGTATACAGAAAAAGAAAGGATAACATTGGAAGACTTGAAGAAATTAGTGATAAATATGGTAACAAACTTTTCATTAGTTATTCAGATACTGTATTAAATGGTACTACTACTTACAGTAATAATATAAAGTCTGTTTATGAGGCTGTATATTCTAATGGAAGTACTTTTAATGGAAGAAAAATAGTATTCGATATTGATACCGTACAAATTAACGGTAAAGGTTATGGCCTAGTAAAAAGAGTTGATATTAAGCAGCCAGGGACAGTGAATTCTTGGGATCCTAATAATGATGTTTTAATATCAAGTGTTAATTATAGCTATTTTAATAGCACTAATACAGCTGAAACAAAATGGTTTAATACTTTAAAAAGCGTAACTGATTTGAATGGTGTTAATACTTCTTATAGTTATGTGAAGGGTAAAGAAGGTTATCTTGAAAGCCTCACCACAGCAGGAATTAAGAAATACAAAATAACTTACGATGATATTATGGGTAGAATAATTACTAAGACTGATGCTGTTGGCAATACCGAGGTATATCAATATAATGATGTTGTTAGTGAGGAGTCAGGTGCTGATGTGCCGGATTCAGACGAAAGCAATTTGTTGTCAAGACACTACTTTGACAAGAATGGAAAGCATTTTGTGACTAATTACAGTTCAACTGAGATGAAGCCTTCAAAGGAAATTTATAGGGAGGATAATGGCTCAAATGACACAGTAATTACAAGCAACAAATATGAAATATTTTATAAGAGCAAAGGTATCTGGATTGATTTGTCCAAAGTACAAAAAGGTAATACAGATTATACCAATTACATGAATGCTATTACTGAAGCACAAAATGACACCGGTAATGTAAAAGTAAGAGAAACTACAACTGATATTTATGGTAATGTGACAACAATTATAAAGGATGAACTAGGTTATGTAAACACAAAAACTTTGACTCCTTATAGTACTTCAAAAACAATTGTAAATGAATATAAGTATGTAGATTATCTTTTTGAAAGTGCATTTTCAGCTACACCAAATGTTAATTTAAAGGATAGGAATATTCAATATGAGAATCTGAAGGAAAACAATAAATACTTAAGTTCAACAAAGTATACTTATGATAATAATAATGTGAAACTCAGATATAAGTCTGAATTGCAAAATCTTAATCTAATGGCTATTAACCAAGGTAATTGGAATTTTGATACTGCCACACTAGATTCTGATCCGAACATTATTACAACAGAATCTAAGTATTACGATGATGACCCTGCTTACGGTAGCTATAGAATTAAAGGTTTGATAAAGGAAATTATTACTCCATTGAAGGGAAAGACATCATATACTTATGAGCCTAAAGATTTCTATAACGTTAAGTCCATAGCACAAGCGATAGACACAAACCAAAACAGCACAAAAGAAATATTAAGATATGATTGGGCTGGAAGAAAAATGCTTGAAAGGTCACCATTAGGATATACAACACAATATGTTTATGATAATACTGGTAGACTGCTTAAAACTACAAAAAGTGGTAACGGGAAAAATAGTATAACGAGAGTTATTTATGATGATCTTGGTAGAGTAGTTCAGGAAATATCCCCAAATTTATATGATACAAATAAAGACGTCCTTAATGCTTCTGCAAATCAATCATCATACGATGACAGTACTGTTGGTAAAAGGTATAAATATAATAACGATGGTACAGTATCTTATGTAATAGACCCAGATGGCAGTACTACATATTATAAATATGATGGTAATGGAAATGTGAGTTTTGAGATAAAGTCTGATGGTTCAAAATATTCATATGAGTATGATTGGAAGAATAGGAAGGTTACGGTTCAATTTGCAGATCCGGATTCTTTGGAGCTTTATACATTGAAAAAGTACTCTTATCAAACTGAAAACGGAATAAACAAGGAAACAGAAACAGAATTTTTTAGTAGTGATTTGAATGATAAGGCAGTTACATCGCGTTTATACGATTATGCTGGAAGAAAGATTAGGCAAGATAACCCTGACTTGGGAATAGTTACAGCAACTTATGATGCATTGGGTAGAACTTTAACTCAATCAGACGCAAACAATACACTGAATGCAAGTCAGCAGCCAGTATATAAGTATAAAACTTATTATAATTATGATTTTGATGTTACTAATAAATGTAGGATCGCAGAAATGTGGGAACCATACAGAGTGGATAATTCTACTACTCCAGAAACTATTAAGTATAAGTACTCCAAAACCATATATGATAATGCAGGTAGAATTCTTAAGACATTAGCAGAGAATGACAATGTAGGAACTACAATAAATGAAAGTGACATCAGTGATTACACAAAGAGCTCAATTAGGCCAACGAGTTCAGTTGCTGTTTCAACAAATCAGTACTATTACAACGGTTGGCTGAAGGAATCTGTTGAGGGTATAAGTGGTAAACGAACAAGCTTCACATATAATAATGATGGCACTGTACTAAGTGAAAACAGATATGCAAGTATAGGACCTGATAGAATTTATAAAACAGAATACAGCAGTAATTATCTAGGAAAAGTATCTGTAGAAAACGTGTATGTAAATGCAGGAGAAATTGCATATTCTGATTCTAATGCTACAACAAATACGAATGCAGTAATCCTTAAAACCGAACATGATTATGATCTGAATGGAAATGTTATCTCAGACATAAGTTATGAAAAGGAAAATAAAACTGATCCTACAAATAGGATAATAAAGACAACTTATGGCTATGATAAAATGGATAGACAGATATCTAAGCTACAGTATGGTAAAAAAGCAGATGGAAATACTGATGTTTCAATTAATTCAGTACTATATAACTGGCAGGGTAATCCTGTTACTACTACTAACGCAAATGGAAATACAACAAAGCTTGAATATAATTCAAGAGGATTTAAAACTAGGGTTGTAAGTGGTCTTAGCGTTGTTGGTATTAAGGATACAGGAAGTTATATAGAGTCTAGCGGTTTTTGGAGTGACTCAAAGTATTCGGGTTATAGATCGGAAAAAGCTAGAAAGGCTATTAATTCTGGGGCAAAGAGCTCTTGGACTGCAACATTACCTTCTGAAGGTAACTATAATGTATATGTTCTCTATCCTTATGATGTTGATAATACTAGTAATGCTCAATATTCTATAACAGCATCAGATGGGAACTATAGCATTACAGTAGACCAGAAACAGAATGCAGGAACTTGGGTATTAGTTGGAACATATAACTTTTCAAAGTCCAATGGAAAGGTAAGTGCGGTTGTTTCCTTAACGTCTGGTGCTGGCATGACACATGCTGATTCAATAATGTTTGAACCATCAGTTTCAAGAGAAACAGCATTAGGTGTAAGTGATTCAAGCTATAAGGAAATAAGTGCAACTAACTCTTGGAGAGATGCAGCTTACGCAGGGTACAAAGCAGATAACGCTAGATATACGTCAAATCAAGGAGATCAAGCTATATGGAACGTAACACTTCCAGTTGAAGGAAGCTATAGAGTTCTTGTAAAGTATGGCGGGGATGCATATAACACAACAAATGCATTATACACGATAAATAATAGTGATATTTCATCTAATATTAATGTTAATCAACAGTATAATATTGGTAAATGGGTTTCTCTTGGAACATATAATATTGTAAAAGGTACAGACGGCAAAATTAATGCTTCTATAACATTAACAGCCGGAATAGGAAATACACAAGCTGATGCAATAATGTTTGAACCAAGAATTGTAAATGCATATTCATATGACTTAGCAGGAAGGTTAATTGCAGAAGTTAGTCCTGAAAACTATGATTCAACCCAGACAGATGCCAGATCAATGAATAATAGATATGAATATACATACGATCCTTCAGGTAGAAATCTTAAAAAGTTATTTATAGGAAATGAAAAGAAAGTTATATTAAATACTTTAGTTTTAAGTGATGTATATATAACATCTTATTCAAAAACCTACGATAAGAATGGAAATATTCTTACCGAATGTGATGCTGGAGGATATAATACTAAGTACACTTATACTCCACAAAACAAAATTGAAACTGTACTTGATCCTGTAAATAGTGATAATGGACTTGCTTACTCTAAGAAGTATGTATATGATACAGTCGGAAGAATATATACAGAGACTAATTGTAAGAAGGCTTCTGATTATGATGAAGGTAAAAAGGAGTCAGTATTGCATTATAAATATGATAATGTATTATATAATGGAAATATTCAAAAAACCAAGATTACAAAGAGTTATTATAATTTTGATCCTATTACAAAAGTAGCTTCTACACCAGCAGTACTAGAAATCAATACATATGGTCTTGAAGGAAATGTTATAAGTAGGGTCGATGGTAACGGTTATGAAACATTATTTGAATATAATGCATTGAGTAAGGTCAAAAAAGCCACGACTCCAGGAGATATTACAGTACAATCAAATGTTACTAATTATTACTACGATTTGTTTGGTAATGTAAGGAAACAATTATATGATAAAAAGTATCCAAATAACACAAAAGCTGAAACAGTCATTGATATAAGTACTTATGATGACTGGGGAAGACTTACAGCTCATACCCGTATGAATGCTGCTGGTTCCTATAAAATAACTGAGACATCAGGTTATGATCGAAATGGTAACAAGTTATTTTATAAGGATGGGGTGCAGAATGCCAATACTGATCAAAATCAAACTAATTTCTCTTATGACCAGTATAATCGATTAATAAGTAAGACATTACAAGTAAAATGCTATGACAAGGATTCAGCAACTGGGCTCCCATTTATATATTCTACACATACAACAACAAATACATATGATTTTAATGGGAATGCTATAAAAGTTACTCAAAAAATAGAATACAAGGGTTCATCAGTTGAAAACTCATCAACATTTGAGTTTGATTCTATGAATAGATTGGTTCGTAAAGGATTTATTTCAAATAGCCAGTCATCTGAAAAAACTATTCAATTACTTGAGTATTATTGGAATGGCAATCAGAAAAAGACATATGAAGCTTCCAATAATGATAATCCAAGCTTGTTCAATGTTACTACATTTGAGTATGACAAGAATAACAGATTAACTAAAACTATTGATCCTTTGGGAGTATCTGATATAGGAAATCCAGCTCATACAAAAAGCCAGCAATATGACAATAACGGAAATGTAAGTAAAAAAATTGATGGTAAAGGCCAGCAGACTATTTATAGATATGATGAACTTAATAGGCTGATTAGGGTCGAGACTCCTACAAAAGTTCTTGAAAAATATTTCTATGATAGAAATGGAAATATTGAAACAAAAACTGATGGGAGGGGCTTAACTACCAAATATACATATAATGCCATAAATAAAGTTGCAACTAAAGTAGATAATGGTGGAACCGGAGTTGGTTCAAGAACTGTAGAATATAAATATTATTCTGATGGTAATTTATATACTACAAAGGATAGGAAAAATCAGACTGCTACATTAGGATATGATATTCATGGTAGGTTGACTACCAAAGTAGTAGGTAATATTAGTTTAGGCTATGGATATGACCAAAATAACAACATTGTTTCTGCAGCAACAAGTTCTGATTACTTTATAAGTGACTTTGATGAGCTTGGGCGTGTTATAAGAAAATCTGTAGGATACGGGAATGGTATGTTGGAAACAAAGTATATTTATGACGTTGTTCCAACAGTATCCGATGTTCCATCTAACCCATTTATTACTGTTGATGTGAGTGGTTGTACAGCAGTTAAATCAATCGATAGTACCAATAATCAGACACTGAAGATATATGATGGTGAAGGCAGGTTGAAATATGTAGTAAGCAACAATGCAACGACAGCATATGAGTATTATCGTAATGGCAGTTTAAAAAGTATTACATATCCTGGTGGAACTAAAGAAAAGTATAAATACTGGGAAGACAATCTACTAAAAGAATTAACGAATACTAAACCTGTTAATGGCCAGGATACTATAGTAGATGTTTATACCTATTATTATGATGGTGCACATAATCAGGACTATAAGCTGGAGTTGACAAATAATCAGGATAAAGGTAAAACAGATTATGATTATGATGAATTAAACAGACTTAAGCAGGTTAAAGAGATCACCCTAAACAGGACTACAGATTATATATATGATAACTCCGGAAACCGTAAAACAGAAGTAATTTCCGAAGGCGTAAATAATGTAACAACTAAGGAATATAGTTATAGCGATCAGAATCGATTGTTGGAAGTTGCCATAAAATATAATAATGTAACGAAAAACTGGCTTGGGTATAATTATGACAATAATGGTAATGTGAGTTCTGTAACAGACGCAGTATATAACAGTTCAGGGGTGTTTGTATCATCATCAAATATAGTAAATACATATAATGAGATTGATCAGCTAACAAAAACAGTTAATGTTGATAATACAATCTTGAATAAATATAATGCTGAAGGTTACAGAATAGTCAAAACAGTAACAGGACAAGCACCAAGCAATACTAGATATTTTTATGAGAATGACAAGGTGGTACTTGAATTCAATGAATCAGATAACACTCTTAAAGCAAGAAATGTGTATGGTACTAACTTGAACTCAAGGACAATAGATGGGCAGACTCTTTATTACATGTACAATGGGCATGGAGATGTTACAGCATTAACTGACTCAGCAGGGAATGTTGCAATCTCGTACTATTATGATGCTTTTGGCAATATACTTGACCGAATGGTAAGCTCAGGATATACTAATTTTACAAATAGTATCACCTATGCAGGATACCAGTACGATTCTGAGTCAGAAACAAAGGATTCTAGCGGTAAGACAAAGACTGGTATGTACTACCTAAATTCACGTATGTATGATCCAGTTACAGCAAGATTTTTGCAGGAAGATACATATAGTGGAGACATTAATGATCCATTGTCACTTAACCTTTATACTTACTGTCATAATGATCCTTTGATGTATACTGATCCAACCGGACATATAGCAGCATATATTAATGGAATGTCCATTACAATGGATCCAAGCAATCGTTATGATACCGAATACGCAAAATACCTTTATTCACACAGCAATAAAGATGATTACAGTAAGAATAAAAAGGAAAGTGCTTATAGGAAAGATTTTAATCGAACAATAGCAGCATATGAGTTAAAAGAAATCTTTAAGGAATATAGTAAATCATCTGTAAAAGTTGGTGAAGGAATTTACTATGATATATCTAAGGGATTTGGAAGATTAGGAACAGAACAAACTCGATCAAAACAATATTATTTGATGCAGATGATGTTGGATAATGAGATAGTTCTTGATAACCCAGAGGTTGCAATACAGATTGCTTCAATGCTCAACTCAGGTTCGGTAATGGATTACAGACGTGCAGGGATTATAAAGAAGGCACTTGCGAATGATAGATTCTTTAATGATGTAGTAAATGAAGAAAAGGAAGAACATGATCAATTTGTTAAGGATATTGCTGAGGGTGTTGTAGAAACAGTAGGTGGCTTATTGGAGACTGGTGCAGGTATAGCAATGTATGCATCAACTCCTATAACAAATGCTCCTGGTGTGGCTGCAGCTACATACTTCACAGGAAATGGACTGAGCCTCACTGCTGGTGGTATTTCAAGAATGTTTAATGCAGGTACAGGTAAAGGAGAAACTTGGAATTTTGTTAGGAATGCTTGTAATAGTATAAGTTCTGAATATGGTGATGCTTTATACTTTGGGACTCAATTGCCAGGTATAGCTTATGGTGGTTATCAAGTTGTTAAAAGTGGTTACCAAGCATCTAAAAGCTTGTACAATAGTTGGAAAGCTTATAAAAATCCTAGTGTAATCAGAGGTGGAAAAGGAAAGTCGGGACAAGATGTACCTTATCTTACTGATTTTTACCCTGGTGCCGATAATGGGGTTATGAGAGGTTATGATCCACCGACATTCTACTCAGTACCAAATAAATCAGGTGGAAAAATTCATGTATCAACTTGGGAAATAAAGCAAAAGCATTTTGCTAATATTATTGATGATGCAGAAGGAGAAGTACATTTGCTAACAGGAACACATGGGGATCTGGATGGAAATCTATTGCCAGATAAAGAATTCTTTGACTTTGATTTTGCAAGATGGGGAAGTAAAAGTAATGTTAATGTTCATGATGTTATAAAAATGTCAGATGACGAACTTGCTGAAATTTTAAACAACAGGAGTGGCGACATAGTTGCAGGATGGTGTCGCAGTGAAAGGTCAATTGCGATATTAAAAGCACTTGGTTTAATAGAGTAAATATTTAGAGATATTATAGAGGTGATATTTTGAGTTATTTTGAAGACTTATCTAATTATTCTTACTGTTGTGGTATAGAAAACTCAAAAAATGTTGGTTGGTTAGATGTTGCTCATCCATTTCCCAAAGGGAAGGTGAGTGAAGATTTTATAAATAAATTATGGGTATATTTAAAGGTAGATTTAATGATAATGAGGGGTTTCCATGTATGCAATTTATGCCATGACCCTCATAATGGAATATTTATTGCTAGTCGAAACGATGAGTCCTTAAAATTAGGTTTTGCTGAGATTAGGGTTTTAAGTGAAGATAGTAATGTAGTATATGCAGCCCCAGATTTAATATATCATTATATATTAGACCATAGTTACAAGCCTCCAGAAGAGTTTGTTAAAGCTGTTTTAAAAGGACCTAAGCCAGGTTCAATTGAATATGAAAAGTTTTTATCAACTTTTGATGTTGAGGAAAGACAGTACTACCCTCCAACTATAAGACGGTATCAAGGTTAATTAAAAATTAAAAGAGACACTGTGAAAAAAGTCTGTAAAAACAGCTTTTTATGATAAAATCAAAATATCATAGGAGGCTGTTTTTTATTTTTTATGGCAAAAAGGTAAGCGGTAGACCGGACGTACCTGTTCAAAAAAATAATATTTTTGATATAATGAGAAATTCGGAGAAATTCATATTTGCATAAATATAAATTTCTGCATCAAAATTTAGCTTTACTACCAGTAAGAAAAAAGACATAATTTGATTTCTTTGTGAAAAATCCAGCTTTACAAAAAGGCCCTTTTATGCAGGTAACAGAAGGGATTGAGCAAAAATTATGTTTTGTTTAATGTTTAATGTAATGCTTAGCCTGATCTATACCCCAATATTTTTTTGTATCTCTTCAAGGAGATATGCCAAATATTCATAGGGCCTTAAGCCACTTGCTTCTGCACCCTTGGGTGTGTCGCAGAACAGCCAATTTCCACGGCCTATTGCGAACAGGTGTGGTGCCCTTTCCGTAGCAAATCCTAATGTTAGGATTTTTATCGTTTGTCATCAGTTTTAGAAAATCCTCAGGATTATCAGTAAGCCGCTTAAATAAGTACTGATAACAAAAATCCTGAGGATTTTATTGAATACAATTTTAATGTATATGATACTAAAATTACCAAAATTAAAGGCAGTAATTTTATGTATCAAGTGTATGATGAAGCAGTTATGAAGGTTATTGAATATCTGAACCAAAACCAGTATTCAATGTCTGTCATTTATAGTCACTTGAACTGTTACTGCACATTTAAACAGTAGCCTTTTGCATATTTGCACTTTATAACCATGGTTATTTTAGGGATATTAAAAAACTAAAATATAAGATTCCAGATTTAAAACACTAAAACACCGGGAATTTTTTGTTGCATGGGGAATAAAACCAGTACAATAACCAATCTCATAACATCAACCTTACAATCAATCTATACTTTTGAATAAAACAATTAGTCAAAAAGTGAAACGGAAGAAATGGACATAATACGCCATGCTTCCTGCAATATCTATGCCTTTAAACTGCTTCACTTTCTGTCAAGGGTGATTTTTATTACCCTTATCTTATTTAAAGGATAAAATAGATCGCACTATTTCCAAATCCCATTTTTAAATATTATATATATGAAAAGAACATTAAAACACCACGCTGTTTAAAAAGGTTCATCATATTAAATCAAATATCAAGAAGTAAGTAAATTCATGGAGGTAAACTATGCGAAGAGAAAGTAAGGTAATGAAGCAATGTACTCTTTTTTATAACGGCTTAAATATTGAACGCTCGGCAGTTTTACATAAAACAAAGTTAATTTTAGAAATATACCGACATGTTGTTTGGTCTGCTCAAAATAAATTTAATCAATTATGTGAAAATGTTCTATGTTATCATAGCAAAAATTTAGAACATGCTTTTGAGTACCTTGAGAATTTTGCACCTGAAATTGAAAGGGACAAGTTTAATCAAAAGGTATATTCTTTGTTTGAAACAAATTGGCTGATATCGATGATAGATTCTGCAATGAATAAACTCTATGAGTATCCTGATAATGGTAAACTGTATCATGAAATTCTGGTTAAACAGTATATGACAGCTATTAAGCATTCAGAGCAAGAAATGCTAGAGCTATTAAATATGGAGCGAAGCACTTATTATGATAAAAAGAGAGAAGCTATTGACCTTTTTGCAATTAGTTTATGGGGGTATACCATTCCATCATTGAAAGGAATAATTGTTGGTCGAGAAGGTGAAGGTATTCCAAGCTTTTTTCATCAAACCTCAAACCCCGACTAAATTTCGACTAAGCCCCGAGCCTATTCCTACTGCTTTCAAACATACAAGCTGATAAACTGGTTATGCTGGTGGATTATATCATAAATTTATAGCGTAAGTTATTTTTTGATCATGACTAACCTCAAATTCTATAGGAGTTTGGGGATTTTTTATGTACTAATTCATAGTTAATATGCGGCAAATGAGGCTGGATGTGATTGATTTCACGTCCGGTCTTTTTTTATGCCCGAAATCAGGAGTCGTTAGTATGAAAAGATGGGAGCCATACAACAGCCATTATCCATGATTTCCAAGTTTTGCTTGGCAGCTATCAAGACAAAAATTTGGAGGTTTCAAGATGGATAATGAAAAGAGATTTTATTTAAGGGTAGGCCAAAATCTAGAAGAGGTTTCAGAGGAAATTTATAAAGAGTACTACAAAATACAAAGAAGAGAACGGTATCTGGAAGAACGAGATTTAGCACATGGACGGTTCTTATATTCGCAGTTTGATAATGTGTATGAAGATATTTTAGGAGAAGAACTGCTTAAGGATAGCACACGAGAAGATGTTTGTGATTTTGTTGTGAAAAAGGTAATGGTAGAAAAATTAAGAAAAAGTTTGAGGCTTCTTAGTGATGAAGAATTAGAGTTGATAATTCACTTATTCTACCAAGAAAAAAGCCAACGCCAAATATCAAGGGAAATTAGCATTCCGGTAATGACAATAAATAGCCGAAAGGATCGAATTTTAAAAAAACTTAAAAAATATTTGGGAAATTAAAAAAATATTCCGTACACCCCTCTTGCTTTTTCGGCTTAAAAGTGAGGGGTAATTTTTTGCCTGCTCTTGACCCTTGAAAAATGAACATACGATATATCAGGAAAACTACCTTTGCCTCCATAAGGTAAGCAACTAAGAGCGGATCGCCGTGACCTTTATTATAAGTGAGCGAATTCATCCGGCTCAAAATAGTCTTTGGAAGGACTAATTGCGATGACAAGCAAAGGGATAAATAATGATACTTCTGCCTTGAACGCTTCACCGCATTGGGCAGCCTGTAATGAATGACAGGATAACGCTCATTTGGTTTGAGAACTTATAACCATGTCAGCCTATATGATGCTATTTCCAATAGCAACCTGATATATCCCCTTAGTTGTCAGGGATGTCGAGAACAAATATGCTGCTTAAATTCTATTGTTAAATTATGTATTTGACAGCAGATACTGTGGTGGACTTATAAAGAATTAAATCCTATTTTGTCCACCACAGTAATGTGCTGTCAAGTGTCAGAAACGAAGGAGAGAATAAGGATGTTTGAAATAAATACAAGTGAAGAAGCAATAATGCTATCATACTTTGAAAAGCATAGAGATAAAAAGGTTTACAGATATCTATTTACCTTTGATAAAAACTATATATTTGTAGTAAAAGAGAATAAAAGTATTAACAGTTATTATGTCATTTGCAGGGATAATGACAGTATGGTTCTATTATTAAAGAGCAAAAAAGCTTATACAGATGAATATAAAGGTAAATTGATTAATAGGTTTACTGCAACATCTGATTACCAAGTTACACTTCCAGAAAAACCCGATACTATGATTGAATATATTTTTAGAAAGCTAATGCCTGAAAGCGGCTTTAAAATAAGGGAGGAACAAATAGAACTTTCAATAAATATGTATGAGGGGATTAAAAGCAACTATATTTCAATATGTGAAGCAGAAGTTGGGACAGGGAAGACTTATGCCTATATTGTAGCTGCTGTAGTCTACGCATTGTATGAAAGGCAAAAGCAGAGTAAAGATGGTATAGGCCAAGAAGAATCTATACCATGTGTAATATCTACATCCAGTATTGACTTGCAGAATGCCATTATAAATAATTACGTTCCAACTTTATCAGAAATCTTATATAAAAACAGAGTTATAGATCGTCCTTTAAGTGCGGTATTAAGAAAAGGTAAGGAGCATTACTTTTGTAAAGTGAGGTATGAACGGTTGGCAGAATACTTAAAAAATAGTAAAAAGGCCTTTGATAGGGATTTGTTTGAAAAGCTTAATTCATTCGAATTTGGAAATTCAATTGATTTGGATGAATTCAAAGGATTAAAAAATCATATTATGCAGAAAATCAATGTTCCAAAGAATTGTGATAAAAGCTGTCCAAGATTTAAAAATTGTGACTACCTGAAATACATTGAGTATGTAAGAGCATCTTTCCATGATTTTCAGGTATGTAACCACAATTATTATCTTGCAGATGCAGTCAAAAGAGCAAAAGGCAGGCAATTACTGATTCCGGAACATTCAATTGAAATTATAGATGAAGCCCATAAGTTGAGGGATGCAGCGAGGCAGATCCTCGTTAAAAGCTTTTCTGGTGAAGATATAACAACAATGTCGAATATGATTCGTAGTAGCCTGAAAGGTAAAAAATCATTTCAAAATTCAGCAAAACTCAAACTGGAAAGATTATGTTTATGGAGGACAAAATTTTTTAGGAGACTGATTTCAAATATTAATAGAGAGATTATTGATGATGACGTATCTCAAATAGGGGTTACAATTGGCTATCATGAAAAAGAAATCCTCGTTGAAATGCTTTTACAAATCAGCAATATAAAAGATTACTGCTCCAGTATTATTTCTAAAAGCAGGGAATTAGAAATAATGGTTTTGGAAATAGAGCAACAACTTGAAAATATATTAAAAACAAATGATGTCCTATATTGGATTGAGAATCCTGGAAATGAAAGTCTTATAGCAATTCATGGCGTGCCCATAGATTTGGAGAATCAGTTATATCAACTGTTATGGAGGAATGGGATTTCCAAAATTGTAACATCAGGAACATTATCTGATGGTGAAGGATTTGATTATTTCAAAAGTAATACTGGGATAGATTTAATAACACCAAGCAAAATAAGTGAAATAAGCTATTCATCACCGTTTGATTATAATACAAATGCTTTGCTGTATATAAGTGAAAAGGTACCGTTTCCGGATAAACAATGTGACCAATACATAGAAGCTGTTGCAGAGGAAATCACTAAACTGGTTGATGCAACTTGGGGACATACTGTTATTCTATTTACATCTTATGCATTGTTATCAAAGGTTTATGAGTTGGCCCGAAGTAGAATTAAATACCCTCTTTTAAAAATGGACAAAAGTCAAAGGAACATCGTAGAAGCTTTTAAAAATAGCGGAAACGGTGTTCTTTTTGCTACCGGCTCTTTTTGGGAAGGAGTGGATTGCCCTGGTGATATTTTATCTTCACTTATTATTGTGAATTTACCATTTCCTACACCTAATCCAATTTTAGAATACAAAAAAGAGCAGTTCGATACTATGGGAAAATTTATTGACAGCATAGTGTTTCCAGAAATGATAATCAAATTGAAGCAGGGTATGGGAAGATTAATTCGATGTGAAACAGATACTGGGCTTATAGCTGTCCTCGATTTCAGGATTAGTAAAAAAGGCAGATACCGACAGAGAGTATTAAAAGCCTTACCAGGTTTTAAAGTAACAGATTCTATCGATGATGTTAGAGTTTTTATTAGAAAAGTCAAGGAAGAGGGGTATTTCAAAGATCTAAACATATAAATGTGTGTTTAGGAATATTATTTACTAGGGCACATGAGGTAATTCGAGTTGTATTTTTATTAAGATTTAAGATCTAAAAAACACTCCAAAGGCTTTTGGTGAAAGATACTTGTCTTTATTTATCATATACATAATGTACATATTCCAAAATTAAAATTTAATAATTGTTTGTGTATTAAAATGATCGTTTAATTAAGGTAGGTGATTTTTGTGAATGATTTCTTTTGTGATTCGAATAATAAATCTTCAAAAATAATTCAGGTTAACAATATATATAGCGAACAAGGTCAGGATTTTGAAAGTGTCTTAAAAAATGCAATAAAAAATATACTAATAGGTGGAAAAATACCCGGGAAAGTGCTAGAATTGAACAAGCAGATAGTTATCGCAAATCGAGCAAAAGAGGAGGAGTTTTGATGTATGCTCTTGGTAACTATTTTAGTGAATTTAGGGATACAATGATTTACAATGTAGGTATATATTTGAGGTTATCAAAAGAAGATGAAACAGCTGGTCATTCAGAAAGTATAAGCAATCAAAGAGACTATATTACATCGTATGTTTTAGATCAGGGGTGGAATATTGTTGATGTTTATATTGATGATGGATTTAGTGGATTAAACTTTAATAGACCTGCATTTAAGAAGTTAATAGAAGACATTGGAAATAAAAAAGTCAATTTAGTTATCACAAAGGATTTATCCAGATTGGGTAGGGATTATATTGATACAGGCTATTATTTGGAGCGATATTTTCCACAAATGAATGTTAGATACATTGCATTGAGCGATGGTATAGACACATTTGCAAATTCTTCTAACAATGACATGAGTCCATTTAAATCTGTTATTAATGATTTATATGCTAAGGACATATCTAAGAAGATCCGAACGGTTATGGATACTAAAAGAAAAAATGGACAATTTATAGGTGCTTTTGCTCCTTATGGATATAAAAAAGACCCATATAACAAAAATAAATTTGTTATTGATGATGAAGTTGCACCTATTGTAAAAAGGATTTTCTCAATGTATTTGAATGGAGAGAGTATGCATAGCATTAAAAAGACCCTAAATGCTGAAAAAGTACCATGTCCAACAAAATACAAAGAGACAAATAGTACATACAGAAATGCAATGGTTAAGCGTTATTTATGGACTCATGAAACAGTAAAGCGGATACTATCTAATCCTTCATATATGGGAAATATGACACAAGGACGGCAGGTCAAAATAAACTATAAGGTTGAAAAATACAGAAAAATCCCTTCTAAAGATTGGATTGTTGCAGAAGATACGCATGAGCCGATTATATCAATGGAAGATTTTGCAATGGTACAAGAAATGATGGAGAAGAAAATTGTACATTATGACAAGGGTGAAAAAGCCTCTCATCTGCTGAATGGATTATTGTTTTGTGGGGATTGCGGTGCAAAAATGACCTATCGCAAAAATTCATCTAAAAAGATGATAGTATTTTGTATGACTTATAATAAGTATGGGCCAAGTCAATGTACCAGTCATTTAATGCATGAAGATGTTTTGGAAGAACGTGTTATTGAAGAACTGAAAAAAATTGCCAAGCATGTTTTGCAGGAGAGTTTTTATGAGCAACTAAGTACATTGAAGCCAAATAAAGATGACTCTATAGATAAAGAAATGGTACAAATTAATAAAAAAATGATGCAAACAAAAGATATAATAAAATCACTGTATATTGATAAGGTTAAGGGTATAATTGACGAAGATATGTTCTTGCAAATGTCTACAGAATATAATCAAGAAAAGGAAAGATTGAGCAGCAGATATTCTCAACTTCTTGAAAAGAAGAAATCTTCAGAGAAACCTAATAAAAGTACAGATTATCTCCACATAATAAAGGAAATTGCTAATTTTGACAGACCCGATAAAATTTTGCTGACTAAGTTGATTGATAGAATAGATATAACTGATAAGAGAGAAATAAATATACACTATAAGTTCCAAAACCCTTATAAATAAAGGATTTTGTACATGCAATAAATTCAACTCGCCATCTGGTCCGCCCGATTTCACGTTTTTATGATATGTAGAACTTAGTATTGTTAGGGCTTTACGGCTCTTCGATTATTTTTAATACCTGTATTATTTTCCTGATCTTTTCTTCAGGATAATCTTGCACTTGCATCATTAATTTTTTAAACTCAGTACTTGTCAATAATTTGTTTATGCTTTCTCGCAAGCTGGCATCAGAATCAATTGCATTTAGTAAATTACCTGTAACTTTCTGTGAATACTCTGGATTTCTACTATCTGATAAACCAGAGATATAATCAAGTGAAACTTTAAAAAAATTTGCCAGTTTAACAGCTGTGAAAAGATCAGGCGGTCTGTTGTCATACTCCCAGGACGAAATTGTTGTTCTGGGTGTATCTATTTCTTTCCCCAAACTGCTCTGAGATAGCCCTTTTTCATTTCGAAGCATTTTAAGGCGTTCCGAAAAGTAAGCCATTTCATCACTCCCAGTACTCTTTTGTCTTAAATTAGTATTAGCAATATTTCATATTTCTATAAACTAAAGGGTTATGTAGTTTGGATAAATAAAATGTAAAAACTTGTTATTCATTAGGCAATGGCAACGACTGAATCTGCTTTGTAAATGTTTGTAAATATTATCCCAAAAAGGGAAATTAATTAAATTAAAGCTTAATATTAGAGGAATGATAAGGGTAGTGGGAGCATATCAGTAACCAGGTACTCCTATTATCTCTACGAAATTATATTTGTCCATTGATTTGTTTCCATATCTTGATACAAAAGTACGGATAAAATAATAGTTAGAACTATATATAATGCACTTCCCACATCAATATCATTTTCCACTTTTGAACCGTGACTAATTGTATTCCTCATTTTTGCAATAGCACTAAATTTACCTACTAATGAAAACATATCTTTAAATTTAGAGTTGTTACCATTAATTTCTATCTCCCTCAATGCATCACGTAATTTATCTTCAATTCTTCTGGTTTCTTTTCCATACTTTTTAATTTTATCTTTTAAATGCTCTTTTACTTCTTCAAGTTCATCTTGCTTCCAACTTGGATTACCAGTTTTATAAGTTTTAATGTGTTCAGTATAGTATTCTACATAATAATCAAATATTTTTTTATTCATTAATTCAATGAAGTTATCAAATGCAGCAAAAATATTAAGAAATGCCATCTTCTTGTTTTTATATTCCAAGTTGATACAGCCCTCTATCATATACTCAATCCATGAAGGGATATTATCATTCTTTAAAAGCCCAAAAACAACTATATCTATATATTTTTCTAAGTCATCAAACAAAAATATGCTATATACTTCTGAGTTATATGAAAACTTTCCTTTTAAAAAAATTTCTCCGCTCAGATGGTTATACCTATCGTTTTCAATAACAACATCTATATAGTCTGTTACTTCTGTGTCATCACTAAAAACAGTTAAGTTAGGCTTACCTACATAAGTTAATATTGAAAAATCTTCTATTTTAATACATTGTTCAAAAGGAAATTCGGATCTTGATTTATAGTTTTCCGAGTCAAAAATCAATTGTGCTTCTTTCTTATAATTTTTATTTTTAATATAAGAGATGAGTATATTCATAATATTTAATGGATGATGACTTAAAGCCCCAATGATTTTTTCTTTATTTGTTGCACTATCATTATAAGGTAGACCCATTTCATAGACATAATCATCATATTCTCTTTCAATGATTTCAAGTTTTATTTGAGGCTCTTTTATGATTTTGGAAAGTGTGTCTTTTATGTCTTCCATTATTGAACTTTTTAGTTCAGCAAATGCTTTATCATGCATAATAATATTTCCTTTCACTTTTTTTAGTATATCAATTCGACACCCAAAAGCTTATTCCTGCAATTTTTACAAGTCTACCGTTTATCCATCAATTTCCGTTGTGGTGACGCATTATAGGCAATATAATTTAATTGTGCGACAATATTATGTCAACTGAGTGAGGGTTAATTATCTGCGGGGATTATAACCTTAGTGTTTATGCCTAATATACTGAATTCCATAATATAATTAAAGGAGAACCAATGGCAGAAGAGCAAAAGATTACAATTATCAGCATTAAATATAAGGATGATGAGGATGCAAGGCAAAGATTTATGGATTTTATAATTGATTTTCTCTTAAATGATAAATTGGAGGAAAAAAGAAGTGGAAGTAAAGAACCTGGAGACGAAACTTAAACCGGAAGATTATGCAGCCATATATGCAAGAAAGTCTATAAAGAGTGAAAATAATTCTATTCTTTCACAGTTGTCATTGGCAAGAGATGTTTTATATAAAAATAATCTGATATTGTATAAAGAGTACTGGGATGAGGAATCTGCGACTAAGCTGCCTCCAAGTAAGAGACAAGGCTTTAGCAGGCTCCTTAAAGATGCAAAGGCAGGCAAGTTTAAAACAGTAATTGTGTATAGAAGGGACAGATTAGCGAGACGGGTTCATGATCTGATAGAAATAAAAAATACCTTCAAAAAGTACAGGATAAAAATTATCTATTCAAATGATGGTGAATATCAACCGTCAGAAAGCTATTTATCAGACTTTATTGAAAACATAATAATGGCTGTAGATGAGCTGGAACCACAAATTGTAGCAGAAAGAACTAATACTGGTAGAGTCAAGAAAAGAGAGAGGAAGGAATATTCTGGAGCAGGAAAACTTCCGTTTGGATTTGAACGTATCAGTCAAAATGAGAAAACTTTTTACAGGTGCAACTATCAAACGGTACCGTTAATAAGGGAGTTGTTTAAAATGTATTCAAAGAACAATGATAGTAAAAGCATGATGGATATAGTTAAGGAATTAAATAATTTCTATGAAAATAAGTTGCCAACTACTTCTAACCAAGTTGGTAAAATTATTCGAAATCCTATTTATGCAGGCTATCAATTTATAAACAGTAAATATACTGTTTTCGACTTATTTCAGTCAGACGATGGGCTAAACAACTTTAATCCGGATTTACTGCAGAAGTGTGTAAACGTGCAGCCTGTGGTTGATTTTGATTTGTGGGTAAAATGTATTACAGTCTGGAGAGTTAATTATAAGGCTTTCAAAAGGAAGAAGAATCAGGAATATTTATTTAAGGGATTGCTGTTATGCGGCAAATGTAAAAAGCCAATAAAACTGATTAATAACAAATACAGGTGTATTTCAAAGGGCTGTTCAAGCTTTAATGCAGACTATTTCAAAAACGAATTAATAAAGTACCTTCTTGATAATATTATACAAACTATGGGATTAGAGTCGGTTATATCCCATAAAATTACTCAACTTAAGAGAGGAATCCAAACTTATAACCGGCAGCTTAAAACAGTCGGCAATGATTTGGAGAAATATACTTTGGATTATGTAAATAATTTTAAAGATAAATATATTGCAAATGGCTGTAAAGAGCTTATATCAGATGCCATGATACGAAGAGAAGATGTAAAAGCCAGAATATATGACCTTGAAGCCAGAATCTACAGGCTTCAGGAAGAAAAAGAGAAGCTGAATGGTTCTATAAACAGAAAAGGACTAGCAGGGTATTTTCTTAGCAATCAGGAAAGGGCACATCATTTAATATCTACTTTAGTTGATCAGGTGATAGTTAATGGAAAAGAAAACGAGCTCAAAATCCAAATCCGCTGAACCTAATAATATTGCTGCAGCTTATATCAGAGTGTCAACAAAGAATCAGGAAGAGAAAGGTTTTTCTATTGAGGTTCAGAGAGAAAAAGCTATATCTTATGCTAAAGAAAAAAACTTGGTACTTTCAAATGATATGATTTATGAGGAGGCTAAGCCAGTATCAAAAACTTCAAAGGATGACGATGAAGGAGATGGTTTTTATGAGAGGCTAAAAAGAAGACCAGCCTTAAATGAAATTATTCAGCTTATTAATGAAAATAAAATTACCCATTTGATAATTTATACAAGGGACCGCTTAACGAGGAACTTCCAAGATTTTATTACTTTAAAGTCTTTCTTTAATAAGGCAGGAGTTACTATCCATTACAGCAGGCCCGGAGAAGTATATAAAATTGAGGACACAAAAATCAATAATTTTCTGGAATTAATATTGGCCAGCGTAGCAGAACTTGAGGCTAATACTATAGGCATAAGGGTAAAGGGTGGAAATCGTTCCTGTATAAAAAATGGATTTTGGGCCGGAGGCAAAGTTCCTTTCGGCTTTCATTCTATTCATGATCCTCAAAACAAGAAAAATTCTATTTTGCGAGCAGACAAATATGAGAAGGCAATAATTGAAGAGATATTTAATATGTATTCAGAATATGGTTTTGGATATAGAAAGATATCTGATTTTATGAACGAAAAATATCCATTTATTAAATGGACTAAAAGTAAGATAGAATCAATTATTAAGAATGAAACTTATACAGGATATATTGTTTGGGACCGGAGAGGTGGAAGAAGATCTCCAGGAAAACATCAGGAGCACGATAAGTCACCATTTTTAAGTGAAGGATGTATCATATCTGCAAATCAATGGGATAAGGTAACTTCATTGAGAAAGAAAAAGGAAATTTTAAAAGATGCAAAATATTTTAATACTCCTTTTATTCTTAGAGGCAAGCTTGTTTGTGGTATTTGTGGGGCGGTTATGAAATGCAAGAATTATGGTAAGGGTAAAAAGAGTGTATATAAATGTCCTACACTCAACGCAAAGGGAATAGCTGAAATGATTATTGAGAAAGAAGAAATTGAGCAATATTTTATTCAGGAACTTAAAAAACTTTTTACATATAATATGGATAAACTCTGGGATTTATATAGTGCTAGGCTTAAAGAGCAAGAAAACAATAATCTGCAATTGATGAAGTTAATCAATAAAAAGCTAAATGAAATCAGTGTGCTAAAAGGTAAAATTGATTCTGTGATATCTAAGAATATTGAGGAGCCTGTAAGATCAAGTATTCTGGAACAACGTGTTATATTGAACAAAAAGGAGCAAAATCTTAAGAAGCATTACGATGAAGTGGCTTGTGTTTCGTATGAGAAATTTAATAATAAAAGTGAATTTTGTGATGCATTAATAGGGGCTTATGAAAAAATTAATAGGTCCACAGATAACAATAAACGGATGCTATTTGACATTCTTGTTGAAAGAATAGTAATTATGGAGAAAGCAGGTGGATTTAATATTGATATAATTCTAAATCCACCAAAGGATATTTAGGAGTATTAAGACGATAGTGATGCTTATGGGGTGCTGGATTAGAGTATATTAAATAATATCATAAAGACAATCAGATTATGGGATATTGAGCTGTATGTCGCCAAAGTGTCACTTGTATTTATTATGCAAGAATGAGGGTATAATTCCTCTGATTTAGCTGACAGTTGACGATTATGACTGATATATGTTTTAAAGTGTAAATTTTATAAGAAAATACACATTAGTGTTGCAAAAAATTTTCAACAAAAAGTCAATGTAAATTCATTACTGGTATAGCTTGCACCCATAAGAAAATAATGGGTAGTGCAAGTGAAAAAGAGAGTGACCTCTTAAGGCTGGACACTATAAAATTTAAAAACTTAATACGATTAATCTAC
>NZ_DATCTU010000016.1 GCF_036567765.1 Pseudobacteroides sp. | reverse complement strand
AATACCACATTAGTATAATTGTGGAAATTATAGCTGGAAATTTTAATAAAATTTTAACTGATTTGTGGGGGTGAAAAAGAAAATTTAACTCTCAAAAGTCAGATAAATAAAGCCCTCGGAGTTTCCGAGAGCATACTTAATTTAATTTGGAGGTATGTTTATGGCGAAGAAAATTAAGAGTTTATTTTTAGCAGCTGCTTTTTTGACAACTTTAGTTCCTAACTATGCCATAGCGGCTTCGTCAGACACCGTCCTTGATACAAATTTTAACAACAATAAGTTGAGTGGATGGTACCTGGATGTGTCTGGCAATTCTAAAGGCAGTGTAAAGGCGAAAAACAGAGAGATAATGGTAAATGTAGAAAACAAGGGTGTTAACAAATGGGATTTGGCATTAAGACATTCTATAACACCATTGGAGATAGGTGGAACTTATAAAGTAGAGTTTGAGGTATATTCTGACAAGCAGGAAAGCATTTATGCGAAAATAGGTGACTATGCTGAACCATACAGAGAATATTGGAATAACAATTGGAAGCCTATTGAAATAAACACAAGCAGGAAGTACGTATCCCAGACCTTTACTGTTACCAGTTCATCTGATTCGGAAGAATTGACATTTCATCTTGGCGGCGAATTAGATGGAAAGGTACCATGCAAAATCTATTTTGATGATATAAAGATTATAAAGTTATCTCCTAAAAATGATGTGCTAAAGTATGATTTTAATGATAATAAAATGGGGGATTGGAATCTGGATTTATTGGGAAATGCTACAGGATATACCCACATGAAAAACGGACAGTTGAAAGTTCAAGTTCTTACAAAAGGAACTAACAGATGGGACATAGCTTTAAGGCACCCGATAGCACCCCTGGAAATAGGTGCAAAATACAAGGTTGATTTTAAACTAAGTGCAAAGAAAAATACAAGTGTTTATGCAAAAATAGGAGATGCTTCAGGGCCATATAGAGAATACTGGAATAACAACTGGAACCCTATTAAGTTGGATGCCAACATACCGGTAGAAATTTCTCAAGTTTTTACTTTTTCCGGCGGTTCAGATTTGGAAGAGATGGCATTCCATATGGGGGGAGATCTATCACTTACTACACCTTGTGAAATAAGTTTTGATGATATATCTATTACAAAAATTTCAAATACTATTCCTACACCTACCAACACACCTACACCAACTAGCACACCGACTAGCACACCAACTAGCACACCCACGCCAGCCGACAAACCAACAGATCCTTCAAATATAATACAATATAACTTCGATGACGGCTCAAAGGGAAGCTGGGTTTTAGACTCATTTAACGGTGCATCAGCAAGCTATGGAGTAGAGAATGGTGAAATGAAAGTTCATGTTGATGCAAGCGGCATACAGCCATGGGATGTTGCACTTTATCATAAAATTCCGTCACTGAAAGCAGGTGCAACATACAAGGTTCAATTTGCTATAAAAGCAATAAATGATGCAAAGGTATATCCAAAGATTGGGGATGTTGGACAGCCATATAGAGAAGTATGGCATCCCAGTGGTTGGAATGCTATAACTTTACCTGCGAACAAAGTAATAGTTGTATCGGAATTGTTTGTTCCGACAGCCACATGTCCTGATGAGCTTATAGCTTTCCATTTTGGCGGAAGCAATGCCGGATCGATGCCAAATGATTTTATACTGGATGATATTTCAATCACAGAATTGGTACCTGCAACAACGCCATCTACATTTGCTTTGGAGTAAGATTTTAATAACGGTGATATAGGGGAGTAGACTTTACCCATTATTTAAGATGATTCCTGAAAAGACAGGATCATCTTTTTTTATGTAATAATATATTCTTAATCTCCATAAAATCTTCATATTTTAAAACTAAAATAGAATTAAGCTGAAATAATTCTATTTTTGTTGGCACGAATCTTGCTTATTAATATAGGTAAAAGGAATTGTCGAGGTGAATAGGGATGAACAATATGAAAAAAATTATTTATATTTCACTAACCGGTTTAGGGCTCATATTTGTGTATAACTATATTATTGCCCCTTTATTTATTCAGAGTAATATTAGAATGGGGATGGGAATGCACTCTAGAATCTATAAAAGTACAAGCTATATTGTTGATGAGCGGTTTCTCCTGGTTATTACTATAGGTATAATAGGGACTTTACTTTATATTTTCTTAAGGTCCCAGGTAAGGACTAATAAGTGCAATAAATGCGGAAATATAATTGAAAGTGACAGCTGGAAAGTTTGCCCTATTTGTGGTAATCCTCTAAAAGGTGAGAAGGGATGATATTTATGACATTGTTTTTATTAATTATTGTGGCGATAGCTATCTATTACCTCTTTTTATATAAAGATATTAATGGAAAGAAATTCTTTACAAACAATGAGAAGAGATGTTCGAATTGTAAAAACATAGTTGAAGAAAGCTTTAATGTGTGCCCTATTTGTAAGGAAACATTAAAAAAGAAATGTGAAAATTGCGGAGAAAGAGTAAGTCCAGCGTGGAAGTATTGCCCGTACTGTGAAAATTTAAATAATAAATAAAGATTGAGGTAAAATGAAAAACAAATTAAGAATTAAAGTGTTACTTGTTGTCCTGGTAATAGCTGTCAGTCTCCTGCATTATTTTGGAGGAGATAGGGATTTGCCTATTCATAACTTTTATAGGCTTTTTTATTATATACCTATTATTCTTGCAGCCTTCAATTTTGGCTTCAGGGGTGGTATTACTGTTTCACTGGCTGTAAGCCTAATCTATTCTCCCTATATACTCCTATCACTAAGTACTTTTGATGTCCAAGCTATTAATGAGTTTTTGGATATCATTTTATTTTTTACAGTTGGCGTTATAACAGGGATATTGGTGGAAAAGAAGAATTTGAACCTTGATAAGCTCCATGAGGAGCTCAAAAGATACAAAATGCTCGAAAACTATACAAATAGCATTATTGAGAGCATCAAGAGCGGTGTTATTGCAGTGAATAATGATAATCTCATAACCATGGCGAACCAAGAGGCAAAAAATATACTTGGTGTAGGATATGAGTGTATAGGGCAAAGTTTGACAGATGTATTTGCCATTTATGAGAATGCTAAGGATAGTATTTATAAAGCATTTAAGGAAGATTTATCAAATGAAGAAATGGAACTAACAATTAATAAGAATGAAAAGGAGATTATAATAAAAGTCAGTATTTATCAACTGAACTTTGAAAGTGTAAAGAAAGGCTTTGTAATTATTATTGATGATATAACCGAGCTTAATAATATGCAAAAGGAGCTAATGCGTAACGAAAAACTTGCATCTCTAGGAGAACTTTCTACTGGAGTTGCTCATGAAATAAGAAATCCACTTGGAATAATTAAGGCAATTGAACAAACCATGAAAAATGAGTTGAAGGATAATCCGGAAGCTCTAAAGGAGCTTGATATCATAGATGAGGAAGTGGAGAGGGCTAATAGGGTTGTAAAGACTCTTATGGATTTTGGCAGACCGACAAGGGGAGAAAGGAATTTGTATCCTGTAGATTCCGTGGTTGAAGACGTTCTAATAATTACAAATAAATATATTATACAGCATGGAGTTAAGGTTGTGTTTAAAAAATCAGGTGATACACACTCTGTGATAGACAAAGAGCTTTTAAAACAAGCTTTTGTAAATATAATTTTTAATGCAGTACAAGCAATGCCAAAGGGTGGTACCCTTGGTATTTATGTAGATAATTTTAATGGGAATTTTATTAAAGTAGTTTTTGAGGATACAGGCATCGGTATTGGTAAGGAAAGTATTGATAAAATTTTTAATCCTTTTTATACAACAAAGCAAGATGGAACCGGACTTGGCCTTTCTATAGTTCATAGGATTTTGGAAGAGCATGGAGGGACAATAAAGACTTCCAGCACTGAAGGGAAGGGTACGGTGTTTGAGGTTATGCTTCCAAAAAAGGAGGACTCTAATTAATGAAGAAAATTCTTATAGCAGATGATGAAAAAAACATGAGATGGATATTAGGTAAAGCCTTAAAGGATGAGGGGTTCAGTATTGTTGAAGCAGCGGATGGGCAGGAAGCTGTAGAACTTTTTATTGATACAGAGCCTGATATGTTAGTACTTGATTATCGTATGCCGGATATGGATGGAATGGAAGTTCTAAAGAGGATTAAGACCATAAACCAAAATGTCCCTGTTATCATGATTACTGCTCATGGGAGTACCGATGCTGCAGTAGAAGCTATGAAGCTTGGAGCAATCGATTATATTTCAAAGCCCTTTGATATGGAAGAACTTAAAATTACTATAAAAAAGGTACTAAACATTGAGGAGCTTAACAATACCATAGACTACTTAAAAACACGAGTTATAGAGGCATATGATAGTAGAATTATTGGAAGCAGTAAAAAAATGCAGGAAGTATTCCAATTAATTGATAAGGTAGCAGACACTCCGGCAACAATTCTTATCACTGGTGAGAGCGGTACAGGTAAAGAGTTAGTAGCTAATGCAATTCACAATAAAAGCACAAGAAAGGATAAACCATATATAAAAGTAAACTGCGGTGCAATACCTGAAGCACTCCTTGAAAGTGAACTTTTCGGTTATGAGAAAGGAGCTTTTACAGGAGCACAAAACCGGAAGGTAGGAAGGTTTGACAGGGCACAGGGGGGAACGTTATTTTTGGATGAGATTGGTGACCTGCCTTTACACCTTCAGGTTAAAATATTAAGAGTCCTTCAGGAACGGGAGTTTGAAAGGGTAGGAGGGACAGAGGTAATAAAGGCTAATGTTCGAATTATTTCGGCAACAAACAGGGATCTGGAAAAGATGGTACAGGAAGGTGCTTTTAGGGAAGACCTTTTATATAGATTGAAAATAATACCTATTCAAATCCCGGCATTGAGGGACCGAAAAGAGGATATTCCCCAGCTTGTTGATTATTTCATTAACAAGTTTGCAAGGGAAATGAGCAAGGAAACTATAATAATGGATGAGGATGCCTTGGATATACTAACACACTATGATTTTCCGGGTAACATAAGGGAACTGGAAAATATTATTGAACGTTTGGTCATTCTTACTATAGATAGGAAAATTACTGTATCGATTTTACCAAAGGAAATAGTGAAGGGAGCCTTTTCCAAGAGAGATAACTTTAGACTTCCATCTGAGGGTATCTCTCTTGAAGAAGTAGAGGAAAGCTTTGTAAGGCAAGCACTGGAACTGGCAAAAGGAAATCAAACACAGGCAGCAAGGCTCCTTGGAATATCAAGACATGCACTTATATATAGGATGGAAAAATTTAAAATATGAAATGGGGAAATATATCACAATTATAATCAAATATTTAAACTTTAAGAGTTTCATTAAACTTGTATACTTTTAGTAATAATTTTATAATATAGTAATATCTCCTCTTATTTATAAGAATATTGAGTAATGGAAGGTTGAAAAATGCATGCTAAGTCTATTTAAAAAAAGAAGATTATTTTAAATGAATATACTGATTATTGTTCAAGTATCAATGTATACAAAATTAATTAATTCTTATGAATATAATATAGAAAATAGAATTGATGGCTTGCTCAATAAAATTCAAAATCTAACAATGCAATTGAACATAAAACATTCAAAAGAAATAATATGCAATATTGTCAATCAAGGACTCAGGAATAAATCAGATGCTATTATAGCTAAGATTATCGAAGGAAGTGGATGATAATGAAAGCAGTTATAATTGTTATTCTAGTTTTGTTTATAATAGGCCTTCTTTTATTTATAAAAGATTTAGAAATCACAGGGAAGATTGTTGCGAATGCTGTTGTGATAGTTGTTGTGATGGATGTAATTGTGGCGGATGAGACTGTAGTATTAAAAAAATAGCCATCAACTTTCGGTTGATGGCACTTAATTATGAAAAGGTACACTATTTGTTGTTATTTATAGGGAAAAGATATAGCGAAATTAAGGAAGGACTAAAATATTACTAATTAGGGTGTTATGGATGTTACCACAAACCTTGGCTTTAAAATCTCGACTTTTATAGTATTATTATCCCAGTCTTTGCAAGTAAATTCTGTGAACTGGAAAATGTCACTTCCAGTAGCACTATTTACAAATGGAATAACAGACTGTATTGATATCAATCTTCCTGATTCCTCACCTGCTCCGGAATTTTTATAATCTGCAAGTTTTGTATATGATTTATTAACTGATAGAATTTTCTGACCTGTATCATTATTTGTTTCGATGACAGGATCATATTGGAGATTAGCCAATAAATTGTCGCTAGGAGATCCTGTTAATTCTTTTCCAATTATTTGTGCCGTATATCTATAATTTAACTTGAAGCTGTAGCTAGCAATATTTTTAAGGTAGTATCCGTTAATATCAAAGATAGGAGTTCTATTATATGAAAGATAGATTGTCTCGCTAGGGCTTTTAAGTTCGATATAGGGTATCTTGGGGTAAACTGCATAGTCATTTTCCGATTTATTGAAGTTTTTAGCAGCCAATACTATGTCATTCATGTTTACAACATTATCTCTATTGAAATCTGCTGCACCAATGAAGCCTTCGCTTCCCATGCTGAGATTAAAGGTTTTTGCTATTTGAACTACATCTGACATATTAACTGCCTTATCATTATTGATATCTCCACATAGCATTATTGTATATGCACCATTCTGGCTTGCATTTACTGTGCCGGTTATATAGCCGAGATCTATGCTTCTTTCGATATAGCCGGGCCTGCTTATTTTGATATTATAGAAAACTTTGTTACTGGAGGAAGTACTGAAGGAGAAATATCCTTCAGAATCTGTTGTTGCAGTAGCTGCACCGCCATTAATGGATACTTTGAAACCGCTGCGGTCTATTTCACTGCTTGCTTTAAATTCAGGTGCAACATATCCATATATCCTACGTTTGAATAACCCGGCAGTTGGTGGTGGAACGCTTGAAAAGGTCACAACATCGCTATAAATGGTTTGGGAATTTTGGCTGTTGAGATCTATTATTGCAGCTCTAAAAGAATATTTGGCATTATACTCCACATTAAACAATTCATAACTGTCAACTGAAGAAAAATTATCTGTGTTATAAGTTCTGTATATATTGGTTTTAGTTATTTTATCTGGAGCATCACTTGTCCAGTATTCATAGAAAACAGCAAACTTCTTTCCCTTAAAGGCATCTGGAATTTTACAGTTTAATATGGCGGATTGGTAAGTATTGTCTGACACAAAGGCACACCCGCTAAGCAGTGCGCTTGTTGGCGTTGGTGTAGGTATTGTGTCTGTAAGTGAAGGTATTGATGTAACAGGAACAATGTCATTGTTTGCTGCTAAATCAGACGCGGCATTGCTGACTGAAAATGCTGTAAATAGCCACGTGAGTGCGGTGGCCGCCAACAATGTGAGAATGAGTTTTTTTGTATTTCTCATAAATAAGCCTCCTCAATATAATTTTATTCTTTGTTAATCGTATTTAACATTATATATGTAAATCATACAATACTATCTGAAAAATGTCAAACCGAATTTACAAAGATAACTAAATTAATTTATTGTATGACTGATATCCTTTTAATGGACGAATCCACAGGTAACTTGGATTCAATTTCGGAGAAGGAGGTTATGGACATCATTCATGATCTGCATCATGGGGAAAAACAATTGTCCATGCTGATGTCTTTAACAAGGTGTGTAATTTATTACATAGAGGTGTTCAATATTGAACACGTTCTATTGTAGATGGGGCAGTTTCATAAATTTGTCTATACCAAATACCCATGAATTCTATTACTTATAGTGTTGGCATAGTTCTTGCTTTTTAAAATTGACAAGAAGGAAAAATAAGCTGGCATGAGGAGGTGATATAATGTATATGGGATCTGGAGTAGGTTTTGGGTCAATGGGAATAGTTTCTTCCTTATTATTACTTTTAATTAAGGTTTTGTTTGTGCTATTTATTGTTGGTTTAGTCATAGGAATTGTTGTGGCTGTAAAGAGATATGTATTTACTGAAGATGATATACGGAAAATAAAGGGAGCATTTTCAGGGAAAAAGGCAGTTATTGTTAATAAGACATGTGTAGTTTGCAGCAAGGAATTAAATGATGAGTGGAAGGTTTGTCCATTCTGCGGAAATGCAAATGAAACATTAAATGCGTAAAAGGAGGTCGTTGATATGACTAATAATGGAGTTTTAAGCAATGCTTGGTTCAAGTTGGCGGTAGTTTCACTTGTGGGTATCATATTGATTTTTGCAGTATTATGGGGAATAAATACATTTAATAACTACTACGGATATGGAAGCATGAATATAGGAAACGGATATCATAATGGAATGCAAATGCAAGGTGGAATGAATATGGGCGGCATGAACATGCAGGGTGGAATGAATATGAACAGCGGAATGCAAGGCGGTATGGGAATGCATGGAATGCATGGAATGATGGGTGGTATGAACATGGGCACAAACATGCAAGGCGGCATGAGCATGATGGGCGGCATGTGAATGTATTAAAGACTAATTAATAAAGGGGCTGTTGCAAAGATTTTCAATCACTATTGCAACAGCCCCTTTTCTACATAAAATCTTCATAAATTTATGTTTTAATAACTAATAAAAAGTAAATGAAAAATTTAAGCGGGAGGTGAATTGATGAGAAAAACAATAAATATTATAATTTTATCTATACTGATTCTTATAATTGCTTCAGGTTCTTATTTTATTTATGGACATTTAACAGGTAGACATTCTGATAATGACATAGTGCACAAGCTTGTGGAAAAAATAACAGGTAAAAAGAGCTCTTGTGAGGAAAATGTAAAAATGCTTCAAGCTGCAGCAGATAAATATAAAGAAGTTAATGGGAAGTATCCTTTGCAAATTGAAATGTTAGTCGATAAATATGTTAAGGAAATACCCAAGTGCCCAGGTGGTAATGGTTATTCTATTGATGCAGAAGGAATAGTTTATGAAGATCCTGAAAAAAGGTAAATAAAAATTAGTTGGGTACATTTCTTATATCTCCATAAAATCTTCACAAACTCCTGATAAAATGAACTTAATATTTTAAAAAGGTGGTAGAAAAAATGAAAAATAATAAAAAAGCAGATAAATCTAAAAAGGGGATTGCAATTTTTGCGGGTATTGCTGCAGTGCTTTTAGTAGTAGCAGTAGTTATTGTCTTTATTGGAAAAGATAAAGGAGAAAATGTAAGCCAAAATGGAAACCAAACCGAAACCGTTTCCAGCAGTGTTACAGACCTGGTAATTCCAAAGTCTGAAGTAACTGAAACAGCTAAGTTTTATCCTCTCAAAGCAGGAAGTACCAATATGGAAATTTTAGCTGTTAAGGCATCGGACGGATCAGTTAGAACTGCATTTAATACATGCCAGGTATGTAATGGGTCGCCAAAGGCTTACTATAAGCAGCAAGGCGATGTTCTAGTTTGTCAAAATTGCGGAAACAGATTCAAGATGGACATGGTTGAGCAGCAAAGGGGTGGATGTAACCCTGTTCCTATTATGAAAGATGAAAAAACAGAAGATGGAGTAAATATAACTATACCAAAGGAATTAATTGAAAAGAATAAAGAGCTGTTTACTTCAAATTGGAAAACTCAATAAGTATAACTAGTATAACTTAATGAAAAGGTGGGATACCCCACCTTATTCAATTTCACACTACAACAACTAAGGAAATAAAATCACTCTGAGATTTTGTTTCCTACATAAAATCTTCATATTTTTCTGTTAGTATTATAAAAGTAAACTTTAAGTGCGGGGAGGTATACTATGAGTCTAAATAATAAACAAAAAACTCTTCATATAGAAGGTATGACTTGTACCAGCTGTGAAATGAGAATTGAGAATGTATTAATGAAACTTGAGGGAATGATAGAAGCAAAAGCAATTTACAGCAGTTCAAGTGTTTATGTTACTTATGACAGCAGTAGACTTGGTATTGGTAGAATAATTGAGACTATAGAGAAGCTTGATTATAAGGTAAAGAGTGAAGCTTCATCAATATCTGAAACAGATGAGCGAAATAAAGAATATAAAACTAAAGTTGAAGAAAATAGAATGAGACCAGGGCAGGTTATAGGTATTGGTGTTATAATATTGGCTTTATATTTGATTATTAATAACACAATAGGTTTTAATTTTATACCTGAAGTCAACCAGTCTATGGGATATGGCATACTATTTGTTGTAGGTCTTTTGACTTCACTTCATTGTATAGCGATGTGCGGAGGGATCAATTTATCGGTATGTGTACAGTATAAGTTGGGTAGCAATGAAAAAGATATGGATAGAGAAGGGAACGGCCGAGGCAGGAGATTGGGGGAACTTACCAGGCTAACACCCAGTGCATTATACAACTTAGGAAGGGTTATATCTTATACTATTATTGGTGGTATAGTGGGAGCTTTGGGCTCAGTGGTAAGTTTTTCGGGAACGGTAAAGGGTATAATTGCCATTGTTTCAGGTATATTTATGGTGATTATGGGCCTTAATATGTTAAACATTTTTCCATGGCTTAGAAAGATAAATCCCAGGATGCCTAAAATATTTGGAAAAAAGATTCACGGCAATACTGGCAAAAAAGGGCCTATAGTGATAGGACTGTTAAATGGATTAATGCCTTGCGGACCTCTGCAGGCTATGCAGTTATACGCATTGGGAACCGGAAGCATGCTGGCAGGTGCATTATCAATGTTTCTGTTTAGTATAGGTACTGTTCCTCTTATGTTTGGCTTTGGTGCAATAAGTTCACTATTAAGCGGCAAGTTTACTCATAAAATGCTTAAGGTAAGTGCTGTACTGGTTATGATACTCGGAGTGATTATGCTCAATAGGGGTTTTAACCTTTCAGGTTATAATATCGGGCTTGCGTTGGGAAGTTCTGGTGGGAGTAGAAACATTGCGAAAATAGATAATGGAGAACAGGTTGTAACGATAAACCTTGAGCCGGGAGGATATACACCTATAGTTGTGCAAAAAGATATACCTGTTAAGTGGATAATTAAAGCCGATAAAGAGAGCTTAAACGGTTGTAACAATGCCATAACCTCGCAGGAATTTGGAATAGAGAACGAGAAACTTATAGTAGGTGATAATATAATAGAGTTTACACCTAAAAGAGAAGGAACTTTTGTCTATACATGCTGGATGGGGATGATAAGCAGTAGTATTAAGGTTGTACCGGATATTACAAAAGTTCAAGATAAAGATATTAATGATGCCGCTGATCCTTCTGGTCAATCAGGCAGCATAGGTGGAGGTTGTTGCGGTGCAAGCTCTAAAGCGACTAAATTTATTGGTGGAAAAGTTCCTGTAGATGAAGTGTCAGTTGGTAGAATAAAGGACGGAATACAAGATGTTAGCTTTAGTGTCAACGATTATGGCTTTTCACCAGCAGTTATCGTTATGCAAAAAGGAGTAAAAACTAACTTTGTAATTAACGGGGAGCAGCTTAATTACTGCAACAATAGGCTTGTATTTCCGGAATACAACTCACAGATGACTTTGAAGAATGGAGAAAATAAGATTGAGTTTGTTCCTGAAGCAGATTTTACATTTAAGTGTTGGATGGGGATGCTAAATGGGTATGTAAAAGTAGTGGATGATGTTAATAAAATAAATCTAGATGAAATAAAAAATGAAATAAAGGGCTATAAGCCAGCGAGTGGGTCAAGCGGCGGAGGAGGTTGCTGCGGATAAGGTTTGATATATTATGGCTAATATTGATTAATTCTACAATTATATTAATTTTACAACAATATTAAGGATGTGATTATGTGATAAGAAAGGAATCGTTTAGAGTATCGGGGATGACTTGTGCAGCTTGTGCAGCAAGGATTGAGAAAATAATAAATAAATTACCTGGTATTACAAAAGCAAATGTTAATTTTGCTGTTGAAAAAGCAACAGTTGAATTTGATGATATATCAGTTGATAGCGATAAAATAACTGAGGCAGTGAAGAAATTAGGCTATGGGATTGAAAAGGAAATAGAGCAGGCAAATAGCAGTGTTGAGCTTAAAATAAGCGGTATGTCCTGTGCGGCATGCTCGGCAAAAATAGAAAAGAAGCTTAATAAACTAGATGGTGTAATAAATGCTTCTGTGAACCTTGCTACTGAAAAGGCAAATGTCCAATATGATCCATCAAAAATAAAAGCATCGGATCTCATAAAGACAATAGAATTTCTTGGATATAAGGCTGAAAAGGCCCAGGAAGTGGCTGCTGACAAGGAAAAGGAGCAGCGAGAAAAAGAAATTAAGCGGCTAAGGTTCGAACTTATTGCATCTGCCATATTGAGTTCACCCCTTATATTAGCTATGGTAGTCATGCTTTTTCATATAGATATTGGATTTTTGCATAACGAGTATTTCCAGTTGATCATAGCTACACCAGTTCAGTTTATCATAGGTTTCAGGTTTTACAGGAATGCTTTTCATGCACTCAAAGCTAGAAGTGCAAACATGGATGTTTTGATTAGTTTGGGTACATCGGCAGCTTACTTTTTCAGTATATATAATGCCTTCTTTCAGCCGGCTAAGGAAGGTATGATGATGAAAGAATTATATTTTGAAGCGGCAGCAGTAATTATAACCCTCATACTTCTTGGAAAATACCTTGAGGCAGTTGCTAAGGGTAAAACATCTGATGCAATAAAGAAGCTTATGGGCCTTCAGGCTAAGACTGCAAGGGTTATAAGAAATGGTGTTGAAGAAGACGTAGCAATTGAAGAGGTTGTTGTTGGGGATATTGTTGTAGTAAGACCGGGAGAAAAGGTGCCCTGTGACGGAAAGGTGTTGGAAGGGAATTCATCCATTGATGAATCTATGCTAACCGGGGAGAGCCTGCCGGTAGAAAAGAAGGTTGGGGACACTGTAATCGGTGCTACCATAAATAAGTTCGGTACATTTAAATTTGAAGCTTCAAAGGTGGGTAAGGATACTGCTCTTTCCCAGATCATCAAAATGGTTGAGGATGCCCAAGGCTCTAAGGCCCCTATTCAGAAAATTGCTGATCAGGTATCGGGTATATTTGTTCCTGCAGTTGTAGGTATTGCTGTTTTAACATTCTTAATATGGTATCTCGTAATAGGAGATTTTACCTCTGCCATGGTAAGTGCAGTATCGGTGTTGGTTATAGCTTGCCCTTGTGCTTTAGGTCTTGCTACTCCCACAGCTATCATGGTAGGTACGGGTAAGGGAGCGGAAAACGGTATACTCATTAAAGGCGGAGAACACCTTGAAACAGCCTATAAGCTAAACAGTGTTGTTCTTGATAAGACCGGCACCATTACAAAAGGTGAGCCTGAAGTAACTGATATAGTAAATTTAGGTAGTATGAGTAAAGATGAAATACTTAAGCTGTCTGCAATATCAGAAAAATCTTCAGAACATCCTTTAGGTGTTGCAATATATGAAAAAGGAAAAAGTGAATATGGTAATTTACCTGACCCTGACAAATTTGAAGCAATACCGGGAAGAGGTATAAAGTCTGTTATCGGTAATAAGGAAATCTATATCGGAACAAGGAAGCTTATGGCTGAAATAGGGCTTAGTACTGCCGATATGGAAGCTGCCATTGCAAAGCTTGAGGATGAAGGAAAGACAGCAATGCTTATGTCAGTCAATAGCAGTATCGAAGCAATAATTGCTGTAGCAGATACAGTAAAGGAGCATTCAAAGGAAGCTATTGAAGAACTTCAAAAAATGGGAATAGTAGTTTATATGATAACCGGTGACAATAAGAGAACCGCTAATGCCATTGCAAAACAGGTAGGTATCAAAAATGTACTGGCTGAGGTTCTTCCGGAAAACAAAGCAGAAGAGGTAGAAAAGCTAAAAAGTCAGGGCAAGGTTGTTGGGATGGTCGGTGACGGTATCAATGATGCACCTGCGTTGGCTACAGCAGACATTGGAATGGCTATAGGTACAGGAACAGATGTTGCTATCGAAGCTGCAGATATAACACTTATGAGAGGGGATTTAAGATCAATACCTACTGCCATAAGGCTTTCGAAGAAAACAATGGGTAAAATAAAGCAAAACCTATTTTGGGCATTCATATATAATATAATTGGAATACCATTTGCTGCTCTAGGTCTTTTAAGTCCTGTTCTTGCAGGAGGGGCTATGGCGTTTAGTTCAGTATCGGTAGTAACCAATTCATTAAGCCTTAAAAGATTCAAAGCCTATAAGGGCAGCACAGAAAGTCCAAATAGTGAGCCAAAGAGTTCTAAAGGTGGCGGCATATTGGCTTTTATTATGATACTAATTATTGTTGCAGGCGGCCTATACCTTGGGTATCATTATATTTATAAAGGGCGTTCCACCGGAACTATGGTTGAGCATACAAAAACCAATGGTTCTAAGGATACGATACATGAAGCAAATAAGAGTGTAACTACAAATCAGGAAAAACAGACAGACAATGAGCCGGAAGATAAAGACCAACAGAGTCATAACCAAAATGCCAGTCCGGCGGCAACTGCGAGTGATGGAAATCAGGGAAGTCATAGTAATCAAACCAATAATGGGGCAGAATATATAGCACAGTCAAATTTTGCATTACAAAATAAGGATACATTGGCAAAAGCTACAAACAAACTCAATGAAGCATTAAAACTAATCACTATGGATCCTAATGCACCTGTTTCGGGAATGCAAGAAAGCATAACAGGTATGTCAAACATGGGTGCTACCTATGATCAGGATAAAATGACAAGGCTCCATGACAGCTTGTCCAAGGTAGCTTCAGGTATGGTTATTTTAGAACGAGTTAATGGAGAACTTGAAAAGCAATCAGCCCTGATATCAAATCAGGAAAATGTACAACAGTATTATTTAAACCAGTATAATATGACAGTATATAACAGAAACAAACTGCAGGATGCTATAAATAATATCAATGAGATTATAAACATGGTTAATATTAATCCATACATTTCATCTGGCGGTTTAGTGTATGACAAGGAAAGAATGAACCAAATTCATCAGGGCATGAAGGTGCTAGCAGAAGGTGTAGCTGAGCTCAATCGATTAAATGATGATTTTACACGCCAAACAACAAATCTTGTAAATACTATACAAGGTTATAAATAAACTATAGGAGGATTTAATTATGGCAAGTGAAGTGAAAACCTTAAATGTGGAAGGAATGTCTTGCAATCATTGTGAAAACAGTGTTAAGAAGGCTGTAGGAGCATTAAATGGTGTTGGAAACGTAACTGTTGATTTAAAATCAAAAAAGGTTACTATAGAATTCGACCCGTCTAAGGTTAATGTTGACATTATAAAGGATGCTATAGTAGATCAAGGATATGATGTTATATAGTAATATCTTTTAAAGCAAAGCCCCTACTTTAGATACCGGCTGTATACCCTTACGGCTTGGTTCTATGGTAGGGGCTTTGTTTTTAGGGAGTTAAAATTGTTAATGATATTACTTAATTTAATGAAATAATATTTTTGATAAGATCCTTCATTAATTGTTTTATATAGTCATGATTTATTTATAAATCTCCATAAAATCTTCATATTTACTTTGTATAATCCAGTTATAAGCTTAGTCATGAGCAAAAAATAACTTCCCCTATAAAATTTCGCTTATGTGTTGACTTAACTAGTCAATACCTGCTCAAAAGCGGAAGGAATTTTTCGTTCATGTCTTAATATGTTCCATAAATGAAAGGGGGCTTAGCTTGATGAATAAAAAAACAATAACAATATTGGTTGTGTTGGCTATTATTGTGATTATTGCTGCAGCAGCATTTGGTGTTCACCATATGATGACTGGGCAAATGTAGTCAAACATTGTTACAAAGTATTTATAATAAATAAAAGTTGTTATACGAAATTCAGTAAAGGGGTGAGTCACAAATGAAATTTTTAAAGGGTGTTTTAGTTGTTTTTCTAGTAACTATTATAGTAGGAGGGTTAGGGTTTATAGGGTATATGACTCTGTTTACTAATCATTCAGGTCATAATACTGCTACAGCAACAACAAATAATAATACAAGCCAGTCAAAAGATACAAAAAAAGATACAGCGGCCAACCATACAGGAATGACTCAAGATGCTGTTAAAAGTCAGCAATCTGGTAACCCGGTAGGGTTAAATCAAGCTAATATTATTTTACAAAATAAAGATAGTTTAAATAAATCATTAATGTCACTTAACGAAGCAATAAGACTTATGACAGTTGACCCATATGCATCTGACTCAAATTCTGAGGCAATGGGTAATATGCAGATGAAAAATAGTTCTCAACCCCATGCAACTCCATCGTCACAGGGTGATACAAAGGCAAATGTCCAAGCTAATAATTATACGAATACAGCTCCTACTCAAGGAGGAAACAATATCACTGTTAATATTTACCCTCAAGCCGAAGCAAATCAACCTACTCCTTTAACCACCTCTCAGCAAAATAATATGGTTATGCAGAATATGGGGACAGTCTACGATGCAAACAAGATGGAGCAGCTTCATAATGGTGTATACAAAATGTCATTAGGTATGGTGCTTTTAAATCAGCTTCAAAGTCAATTGGTAAACCAAGCTGAGAATGCAAGTACTAGTACCCAGGACTTGATTCAATACTATACAAATCAATATAACTTGACGGTGCAAAATAAAAATAAATTGACACAGGCTCAAAATTATATAAATGAGGCTGCAGGTCTTGTTAATATAAACCCCTATATATCATCTTCAGGACTCGTTTATGATAAGGAGAGAATGAATCAGATTCATCAAAGTGTTTATAAATTAGCTGAAGGGGTAGCTTCTTTGAACCTGCTTAGTGATGACTTAACAAGGCAGTCAATAGTATTGTCAAATACAGCACAGACCTATATGTTAAATATAACAACTACCGGCCAAGTGAATCATTCTGCTATGTCACAGGGTGTATTTGGAGGCTTGTTTAGTAATATTAACATACAGACCATTGTTAATACAATACTAATTATATTTATCGTAGGGTTAATTCTAAGCATCCTTGGATTTATTTTCAGTCAGTTAAAACCTACGAGGAAGAATGAATTACACTAAAGGAGTGCTAATATATGTGGGAAACTATAAAAAATGATCCTATTTTGAGGAATATAACAATTATTATACTAAGTGTTTTGGGGTTTGGCTTTGCATTCAACATAATGTTCGGTCCAAGGAGCAATGGAATGGGAGGATATTCTCTGGAGAATACACTTTCTTATATTTTGGCAATTGGTGTTAAGCTCTTTCTGATATCTTTAGTTATATTTGCATTTGTATTAATGTTCAGAATATTGACCAAAACTTCAAATCAGGGAGGTGCGGCTAAAATGTATAATTATATAAAAAATGATTCTATTTTAAAGACAATTGTTATAGTGGCTTTATCGATAGTGGGTGCTTGGCTGCTGATAACAGTAATAGGGTGGATGATGACCTACAGTATGAATAATGGGATTTTTAGGAGCAGTATGGTGGTTGGCACCGGATATGGCTTAGGTTTAACAGGTATATTGTCATTACTTCTAAAACTTCTTCTATTTATTTCTGTAATAGGAGTTATACTCGGAGTATTCATGTTTTTAAGGCATGGTTACTCAAAGCAAATAACTGAAAAGTTGGGAATCTTAACTTCAAGTGATAAGACATCTGTTATCTGCCCAAAATGTACTACTAAAGTATCAGAAGGATCCCAATTCTGCCCCCAATGCGGTGAAAAATTAAAAGTTCAATGTGCATCTTGCGATGAAGAACTTAAGGCAGAGTGGAAATGCTGTCCAAATTGCGGAACTGATAAGTCATGAATATGAAATTTGATTTTGTTATGCATTGGCTATGGGCAATTGTATGGGCACTGCTTGCAATAAGCGGATTCAGTATGGTTGGGGCAAAATACGGATGGCTATTAAATTTTGATTATGCTACAGCTGACTATATACACAGGATATCAGCAGCAATATTTGTGCTTTTAACTCTTATATCAATTTTTTATGAAGTGTTCAGAAATATCAGGAATGATACATCAAAGCTGGCATGGTTTATTTTCGGACGAGGCGGATATCAGCTATTTACCTTTATAACAACTCTAATTTTAATTATAAGCGGTGTGTTGATATGGATATGTAATGAGTTTGACATGGGAGCAGTGGGATTTGCACTTTTAGTCCATGAATATATTTCATATATAGCCCTTGCAAGTGTAATTTGGCACATATATAAAAAATGCCATGCACTGATATGGTCAAAGAAAAAAGCTGCTGAGGAAAAAGTAAGATTATAGGAAGGAGAAGAAAAAGATGATGCAAAAAAAGTGGCTTAAGATTTTTATATGGTTTATAACCAGTTTCTTCTTCTTCCTTGCTTCAGGAGTGGTTATTTCGATTTTTAGACCTGGTCCTACAGAAGCTGAAGTGATGAGGTTTATGATGGGTATGATGAGTGCTATGGATAACTCAATGATGGGAGTCGCAATGAATCTTGAAAACCATGGCCCACTAAAAAATATTCTTATTATGTCTTCTTCACTTATACTCCCGGTTATTGTACTTAGTATCATCATAGGCATCTTGGTTAGGAATCTTAAGAGGGGTGACAAAAATGTTTGATAAGAAGAGGATTAACTTTTGGAGGCTTTGCTTTGTATTTTCAGGTCTGACAATAATCACACTGGTTCTTCTTTGGAGTTCACCTAAGCTTCCAAAAGCACAAATGATGGATGGAAGTATGAGAAATATGATGAAACAGATGCATTTAAAAGATACGACAATTTATGATTTGTTTAGTTCTGAAAATGGTCAGAGTCAAACGAAGGAAAACATGAGGGAGATGCACTCTCATCATCAGGGCCAATCGCCTGTAATATATAAGCTTAATTATCTTTCAACGGCAATAATATTTATTTTACTTCCCTTCATTATAGGAGGGGCGATAATACTCTCAATTGTGTGGATTAAGTAGAGGTGGTGGAAATGAGTATTCTAGGTTCTGCAGGTCAGATTTATATGTACGTCCTTCTTATTCTTTTATTTTTAGGTTCAGGATTTGCTCTTTGGAGTTTTATAAATTCTATTTTGAACCGGAAAAAACAAAAAACTAAAGCTATGGATAGGAAGATAAACCAAGAAAGTAGGTCAAATAAAAACAATGTTATTGAAAAAGCGATTGGAGGATTTGTAATGAATAATAACGGATGGTTAAAATTAGCGGTATTTTCTTTTGTAGGTATCCTTGTAAGTGTAGTTGTTTTAGGATTTGTATCAACTACTGGTATTCAAGGAGCCAATATCCATCAACAGCATCAGCAGCAGGGTATGCAGCAAGGCCTGGGAATGGGTAATATGAACATGGGTAATATGAACATGGGTGGAATGGGCAGCGGCATGATGCAGGATAATAATATGGCAATTCAGCAGCAGTTGAACCAGATGCAGATGCAGTTAAATCAAATGCAGCAGCAAATGGGCATGATGAATGGCGGTATGGGCGGAATGAATAATATGGGCAGCATGGGTGGCTCTCAGATGCAGCAAGGCATGGGAAATATGGGAGGTATGGGTAACATGGGCATGATGGGTGGCATGATGAATATGGGAGGAATGAGCGGCTCAGGAAGTATGCCAATGAATAACGGAAGCGGCAGTATGAGCGGAATGGGTATGATGTAGTTCTTGTTATATAGTTTGAGTTGATTACTAAAGCGAATCTTAGGATTCGCTTTTTAATTGATTCAAATTTGGTAGTTAATTCGTGTTAGATTTTGGGTAACTTGTAGGAAAACATTAGTAATAAGATGAAAATTGATGAGGGGGAAGACTATGAGCAATACTTCGGATTCAACAAGAAAAAGGTATAATAGAATAGCTAGGTTTTTCAAAATAACCGAATCTTTGATGGAAAAGGGTAAAATGAGCCTTTGGAGGAAGGCTGTCTGGAACGAAGCAAATGGTAAAGTACTTGAGGTAGGAGTAGGTACTGGAAAGAATATACAATACTACCCTGAAAGTGTTGAAGTTTCCGCAATAGACTTCAGTGAGAAAATGCTTGAATTTGCACGAGAGAAGGCAAGCATATATGGTAAAAAGGTTGATTTACGTCTCATGGATGTCCAGGCTCTTGATTTTGCAGATGAAACATTTGATACAATTATCACTACTTGTGTTTTTTGTTCAGTACCAGATCCAATAAAAGGTTTGAAGGAGCTTAAGAGGGTTTGCAAAAAAGATGGGCAAATAATCATGCTGGAACATGTAAGGAGCAAAAAACCCCTAGTTGGAATTATTATGGATTTATTAAATCCTATTGTTGTCCGAATAGTAGGTGCAAATATAAACCGTAATACGATTGAGAATTTAAAGCAAAGCAATATCAATGTTAAAATTGAGAAGGACCTTATGCTGGATATTGTGAAGCATCTTAAGTGTTCAATATAACAAATAATGGTTAGAAGAAGTATTTAATTAAATAATCTAATCTCCCTTTTTTTATAAAATAGATTCCAGAGAACTTCATAACTTTTCTTATTTGATTGCGATATTCATCTTTAAAACATTTTATTGTACAATTCTTACAACTGATTTTCCCATTGTGGATGCAGTTAGAGCGTCTCTGTATTGAATATAATGCTAATTCAATGCATTCCTTACACATTAAAAACTCTTCTTTCGGTTCAAATTGATGCGATGAAAACAGGGACTTTGCCTTGTTTGAATGGTGATGCTTACAAAAAGTATCAATAAATTTAACCAAGATAAAAATATCATTTTTCATAGCTGTACCTCCTTTTGGAAAAATATCTAGTGCATGTTTTTATTTGGAATTTGAATAGCCTAAACCTTATTATAACATAGTAGTATTGTATTATAGCTCCAATACTTTCGAAATTTGTTAATAGTTCTTTAACAAATTATTCAAAACTCCTCCACAATATCTTCACATAGAATTCCTATAATTAAATTGTAACATAAAAGAAATGAAAAGGAAGGTGTTAATGTGGATAAGAATTATGGATGGAACATTGAGGAGAAAAACAACTTAGATGAAACTGAACAGTCGAATACAGATGGTTTATATGATAGTACTGGGAAAAAAATCAAAAACAAATTCAATCTTAAAAAATATATATCACTTGTTTTAGTGAGTTCTACAATAAGCAGTGCATTAGTGGGTTGGGGACTTTATTCTAAGTTTTCAGATGAATTGAGTAAACAAGCAGCTTTATATCAAAAATATCAAACGACAAATGTTATGACTGATAATGCCGGTAATATCAAATATGAAAAGGTAGCACTTACCAAAGGATCGCCGGTTACTGAGATAGCAAAGAAAGTCAATCCGTCGATCGTGGGAATTAGGATGGTAACAGGCAATTCTAAAAGAAGTTATTTTAATAATATAAGTCAGTCAAATGCTGAAGGGTCAGGTGTTATAATAAGCCAAGATGGATATATCATGACTAACTACCATGTAGTCCAATATGCAGACCCAAAAAACAGGTTAAGCAGAAGTACAACATTAGAAGTATTTCTTTCTGATGATAAGCAGGTAAAAGCTAAATATATAGGTGGAGATAGTAAAAATGACCTGGCAGTCATAAAAGTGGAATTGGATAATCTTCCAGCAGCTGAACTTGGGGACTCATCACAGCTTGAAGTTGGTGAACTTGCTGTAGCAATCGGTAACCCATTAGGAATGGAGTTTGCAGGGTCTGTTACTGTTGGAGTGGTTAGTGCCCTTGATAGAAAAGTTGAAGCAGAGGGTAAGACTTTAAATCTTATACAGACTGATGCAGCAAGTAATCCCGGCAATAGTGGAGGTGCTCTTGTAAATTCACAAGGTCAGGTTATTGGTATCAATACAATAAAAATTTCAACAGCAGGGGTTGAAGGTTTAGGGTTTGCTATACCAATTAACGATGCAAAGCCAATTGTGGATCAGCTTAGAATGTTTGGTTATATAAAGGGTAGACCGCAAATTGGTATAACAGGTGAGCAAGTTACAGAGCCTATAGCACAGCAGTATGGTATACCTGTAGGTATCTATATTATCGAAGTTGCTTCTGGAAGTGGTGCTGATAAAGCAGGTATTAGTGAAGGTGATATTCTTGTAAGCCTTGCAGATAAGGAAGTGAAAACAATGAAAGACTTGGATGATATTAAGAAATCGTATAAAGCAGGTGATACTGTAAACGCTGTAGTAGTAAGGGATGGGTCCAAAGTAGATTTGAAGCTGACATTTACTGAAGAAAAGTAAACAAATTTAATTATCAAAGGCTGGTGTTTGATTATACCGGTCTTTTTTGATGTCTAGGAAATTATCATTCTACATAAAATCTTCAATTTTTAATGTTATTCTGATGATAGAAGCGTATGAAAGGTGATAGCTAATGAATACAGGATTGGGAAATCAGATATATCAAAACCAGCAATTGACTATTACTCCGAAAATAATTGAAGAACTTAAGGTGCTGCAAATGTCAAATATTGAACTTATGCAGTATATTACCATACAATTAAATGAAAACCCGGTGCTGGATATAGAAGATTACGATATGGAGTGTATGAAATTACTTGGATATGAAAATGAAGGAAATTATGTGTGCGAAAATGGGTATGAAGAGTTAAAAAGAAAGGATTTCTCTGAATATGTAAGTGACAATCTCTCTTTAAGGAATCATTTGCAGAATCAAATAAGAGAACTCTTCATTGATTCCCAAATTAAAAAGATTGCTTTTTATTTAGTCGAAACAATTAATGATTATGGGTACCTTAGTGTAAGTATAAATGATGCGTCCTGTATTCTAGGCGTACCTTTAAATAAAGTAAAGAAAGCTCTTAATGTTATACAAAAATTAGAACCAGCAGGTATTGGGGCACGGAACCTGAAAGAATGCATTTTACTGCAGCTTGGCCGCAGAAGGGAGTTGGATGGCAATGTCAAAACAGTTGTAAACAACTATCTTGAGCTGCTTGCTGAAAAGAAATATAAAAGTATATCAGAAAAGCTGGGTTTAGCTTATGAACAGGTAGTAGAAATTTATAAAAAAATCAAGAGTACAAACCCAAAGCCTGGATTAAAGTTTTCTGATAACTGTACTGTAATGTATATTGAGCCGGAGCTGGTTACTAAGCTGGTAAATGATAAATTCATCGTTTTGCTCAACAATGACATAGATATAAATTTGAAAATAAATCAACATTATAGGTTACTAATAAAAAATGAACAAAGCTCTATCCAAACTAAGAATTATATAAAGTCTAGGATTTCTAAAGCTATAGATGTTATAAATGCTATAGAGCAGCGTAAACGGACAATACTAAATGTAGCAAACTGTATTATTGACTACCAGGATGATTTCCTTAGAAAGGGGTATAAGTTTCTGAGGCCTTTGTCTTTAAAAATGGTGGCTGATAAAGTAGGACTACATGAGTCAACAATAAGCAGAACAGTTAATAATAAGTATATTGAGACTACAAGAGGAGTTTTTGAACTAAAATACTTTTTTTCAGCAGAGGTAGATACTATAAGTGATACTGGTATTGCTGCTAATGCAGTAAAAAAGGCTATAAGGGATATAGTTCAAAATGAGGATAAGAGAAAACCTTTAAGCGATGAGCAAATAAAGAGAAAAATAGAGGATGATGGTATCAAAGTTGCTAGGAGGACAGTGGCTAAGTATAGGGAAGAAATGTCTATTCTATCTTCAAAACTTAGGAGATTATATTAGTCAGTGGAACTATAATAGAGGAATTTATTGACAAGTACCCGGAAAGGCAGTATAAAATTATATTAATAAATAAGGGATTTCTTAAGAAAATCTTAATAAATTCGTTTACCCTTTCGTAAGATTTGAGCTTTATACTTTAGGTATAATACAAAATATGAAAGGGTGATTTTGCTTAATGAAAACTGAAATAAAGAGGGGAAACCATGAACATTTTAGTCTGCGATGATGAAGTGGAAATAGTTGAAGCAATTGAGATTTACTTAAGGCATGAGGGCTATGATGTGTATAAAGCTGCAAACGGCCTTGAGGCACTGTCGATAATTGAAAATACTGAAATTCATCTCATAATAATGGACATAATGATGCCTATGATGGACGGAATAAGGGCTACCATGAAAATAAGAGAGAAGAAAAATATCCCTGTTATCATGCTGTCAGCAAAATCTGAGGATACAGACAAAATACTTGGACTTAATATCGGTGCTGATGACTATGTAACCAAACCCTTCAACCCCCTTGAGCTTATTGCCAGGGTTAAGTCACAGCTTAGAAGGTATACAATGCTTGGAAGCATGGAAGTAAAAAGCGATGTTTGGAGAAGCGGAGGTCTTGTGGTGGATGACAGTCGCAAGGAGGTAACAGTAGATGGTGAATCTGTTAAGCTGACACCTGTTGAGTACAAAATATTAAAGCTTCTTTGTGAAAATGCAGGAAGGGTCTATTCAATGGAGCAAATATATGAGCAGGTATGGAATGAGCCTTCTTTCAACCCGGAAAACACGGTGGCTGTCCATATTAGAAGGATCAGGGAAAAAATAGAACTAAATCCTAAAGAACCAAAATATTTAAAGGTGGTGTGGGGAATTGGCTATAAAATTGAGAAATATCAGTAGTAGCATTTGGTTTAAAATCATAACATGTTTAATGTGCATTTCGGGAATGCTGTCGATGTTATATAGTGTTACAGGGTATGAGTACTTAAGATATATAAGGGAACCTTTTGATTATAATAAAAGCTATGAAAGCAGAAGTGAAGTTGACAATTTATATTCCGATCTAATTCAGCTGGCGACTCTGCGAAGCGAGGAATATATAAAATCAGGAAAGACTGCTACTGATGAAAGAGTTAGAGAACACAGCAGTTCGATTTTGCAAGAAAGATTTAATTCTATAGAAGGAATTAAAAGTCAGTATTATCCGCTTATAGAACAGGCAAAAGCTAACAATGACAATGAAGAAGCCCGTTTGGTAAAAGAAATGGATGACCTTATAACAAAGGAAAATGAGGCATATGATAAAAAAATTGCTCGGATAAATAGCGATATAGTCAATGAGGATTTATTGAGATATAAGGCAGTAATGGCCGATTTATCGGATACTAAGCTTTTATATACCATAGTTTCCGATACCGACGGAAAGATAGCGTATAATACCGGAAATAAAGCTGATTTTGATGGCTTCTATACAAGTCTTCCATATCATATAAAGTCTTATAATGGGACATATTCAGGATATTATGGTTCGTTCAGCGGTTCAACACTCCAAGCTCTTGCCGGAACTACTATTTATGTGGGAGTGCCCGAAGCAGAGTATGCTGTGGGCAAGAAAATATATGATTCCAACAGAAATAAAGGGTTTATATACCTTTATACCATTATTGCAGGTCTCATGGTTTTCCTTTTGGGATATATTTTATTTTTGATTTCAGCAGGTCGCAGGAAGGATTCTAAAGAGATACATTTAACACCAATTGATAAAATCTATCTGGATGTAGGTGCCGGTATTTTTGTTTTTCCGGTGTTTGTATTAATATGCCTGGTTGGCTTTGTACCAAGTAAAGTTACGTTCACCGATACAACGGCATTCATGTCTTTAGCTTCACCTTTGGCTGTTATCGGGGTTGTTTTAGGTCTTATATACTCCTCAATATTTATAAAGCACTTAAAGAGAGGAACAGTACTTAGAAATACATTGGTTTATGCTGTATTACGCACCGCAAAACGCTTAATTAAAGGGTCTGCCGATCAATACGGCAAGGCCGCTCTTTCAGGACAAACTGCTATCTATATAACGGCGTTTTTCATTGCATATAGTTTTGTAACGGCAGTATCACTTTTTCTTTTTTATTATAGTATGAGAAGAGGCTATGGGGCTGTAGGACTTTTCGCATTTTTAATCTATGGTGCCATAAACCTTTTGATGCTCTTATATGTGATAAAGAGGATAGCATACTTCAAGGTTATTTCAGAAGGTGTGAGAAAAATAAAGGCAGGACAGCTTGGATGGAGAATTCCTGAAGGCCCCAATCTTGTAATGACAGAACTTTCAGAGGATATAAACAATATCGCTCAGGGTCTTGGTGCTTCGGTTCAAAATGAGTTAAAGGCAGAACGAATGAAGGCAGAGCTTATCACAAATGTTTCCCATGATTTGAAAACTCCACTTACTTCAATAATAACATATGTAGATTTACTGAAAAAGGAAGGCCTGGATTCGGAGAACGCACCTAAATATCTGGAAATTCTTGATGTGAAATCTTTAAGACTTAAGACATTGACAGAAGACCTCTTTGAGGCTGCCAAGGCTTCAAGTGGTAATATATCGGTCAATATGGAGCAATTAGACCTTGTATCCCTGATAAAGCAGGGGTTTGGTGAATTAACCGACAAGGTGGAGGCATCAGGTCTTGATTTTATAGCAAGCTTTCCCGGGGAAAAGATGCAGGTAAATGCAGATGGAAAGCTTTTATGGAGGGTCGTGGACAACCTCTTGTCCAATGTATTCAAATATGCTATGCCATCTTCCAGGGTTTATGTAAATATCTTTAGAGAGAACAATTTTGCAGGAATTGTTATTAAAAACATATCGGCGTTCCCGCTTAATATGCCGGCTGATGAGCTTATGGAGCGGTTTAAGAGAGGAGATGAGTCAAGGAACAGCGAGGGCTCAGGTTTAGGGTTGGCTATAGCCAGAAGTCTTATGGAGCTTATGGGAGGAAAGCTTACAGTTGAAATAGACGGAGACTTGTTTAAAGCCACAGTGAGGCTGCCTGTAGAAAAATGATTTGAAGTTATATCTTGTAACTATTCATGGTTTGCGGGCTGCATAACAGAGATAACCAATGTTCTGCCGCTGAAATATTTTTCAGATATGTAGCCTGTATACCTGATTGTTTTAAAATATAGTCAATAGTGACTTTAATCATGGGGTTGTCCCACAATATAACAACCGTCCTATTTAAACCGGCTGCTAAGGCAAGGTCTTGAGCTTCAACATGCAGGTGAATATACTCAGAGGTGCTGCCTTTATAAAGGGTTAGATCGATAATCACGTTAAATCCGGGAGAAAGCTTGTGCAAGGCACTCTTTATATCCTCCAGGTAATATTCAAGTTGGGATGTTTTATCCCAAACACCGAAGTAAGTAATAACTAAAGTGTTATTTACGGTATTTACCGACAACTCATAGGAACTATTCCTAGCAATTTTTGTTAAACCTAATACATCCATAATTCCACCCTGAATCTTTCACAAAATATTTTAAACTTGATTTATCTAAATTGTACTCATTATATATATCGGCTAAATTTCTAGTTGTTATAACATTATGTATTATTATATATGTGTGGGTATTTATGGATGTTTGGTTTAATGTAAAATTATCTTACAAGTTATAAATCTATATTTACAATTGGGTAATCTGCAGATGTTCTACCGAAGTTTTTTGCAAGCATTATTATATCGGACATGTTTATAATCCCATCGTTATTAAAGTCTGCAGCAGCATTATATTGAGGATGTGAAGCTGTTAAACTGAATACTTTTGCTATTATTATAACGTCTTCCATGTTTATCACTTTATTATTATTCATATCACCTTCAATTAAAACTAAAGGAGCCGCTGATTCCGATATGGAAATGCTGTAGCGGTCTTTTGGCATTTTGATATATATTTCTCTTGATAAAAATCCAGGCTTAAAGATATTCAAAGTAAATTCTGTTAAGGCAGATGGTATATCATTAACCGAAAAGAAGCCCTTTGAGTCGGATAATGCCAAATATTGAGTTCCTTCCAGCTCAACCATAAAACCTGCACCTTTTATATAGCCGCTTACCGATCTTGCAGATACCGAAGGTGTTGCAGTAGGATTAGCTGTCGGAGTAGGGGTAGGTGTTGAAATTGAAGTTGGAGTTTGAGTTGAAGTTGGAGTGGCAGTAGATGCTGAGGTAGGTACTCCCACGTTAGCTTCCAAAAATGCATCCATTGCGATTGTAGGCCTTCCGTTTGTACTCCATGCACCTTTGCCATAACCGGCCCAGTTGTAGCATTGAGGCTCCCAGTAAAAGACACCGAGGCCTTTGCCGCCTGAAAGTGAACCAACTTTTTTTATAAGATCGGAAATGAGAGATTTACAAGCACTGGCAGCATTATTATCCATACCCACTTCACAAATCATAACCTCTTTTCCATACCTTGAAACCATATCATTCATATTGGTGAGGCATTGGCTGCTAATGGTTGACCAATTATTTGATTCAGGGTAAAGTGACATCCCTATTACATCATATTTACCGCCATTGTTTTTAAGCCCGTCAAAAATCCATCTGAACAAGCTGTTGTCATACCCGTTTGATATATGTACAATTACCTTGGTTTGAGGGAATACAGCCTTTACGGCATCATACCCGCGACTTACCAGTTGTGCAAAGTTCTTCATGTTTACAGAAGCCTTTCCGTCATCCCAAAGCATACCGTTGTTGGTTTCGTTTCCGATCTGAACCCATTCAGGTGTTACGCCATTTGATTTTAATGTATTTAGTACGTCATAGGTGTGGTCATAGACATCGGTGAGCAGTTGGCTTATGCCATGGCTGTTCCATGCTGCAGGTTTATATTGCTTTCCCGGATCTGCCCAGGAATCGCTGTAGTGAAAATCAATCATAATTCTAAATCCCATATTGGCACAGCGTTTGGCAAGAGCAATCGTTTCGGCTTTACTGCAGTGTCCGCTGTAAGGATCATCTGAAGGATTTACCCATACCCTCAGCCTGATTGAGTTAATTCCATGCTCCTTTAAAATTTGAAGGCAGTCCTTTTGAACACCATTATCGTCATAAAACTTGTAGCCCTTAGCCTCCATCTGGGGTAACCAGCTGACATCGGCTCCTGTTGAAAAGGATGCGGCCTCGACTTTAATACAGAATAACAAGTTGATGAAAATAAGAGAAACTATGAATATAGATAAGACTAAAGGGGTTTTGAAAGCAGAATATTTTCTTTGCAAGTTACTCCCTCCCATATTATACAAACTTCCATTATGATTAGTATTATATCAAAAAAAACTGCTGCTATCAATCAATGAAGCTGACAAAGGAGCTGATTGCTCAGCCCCCAAATATATTATTTATTTCTATTTTAATCACTCATTAATAAGCCGATAACAGCTCTGTATTATCAATCCATAGCATCAGGTATGGGTTTTGTGCATCCTTCTCCTTCATAATTAGCATAAATGGACTGTCAAAAACAAGATTCTTAGGATCGTATACCGATATTGGAGCTGCTATATACGCTTCTGATGCCAATGCTGCACCTGTCTCATCAAGCTTGAACTTTATACTTTGGTAGGCTGTACTAATAAAGTAACCGCTTGCACTTGGATTTAAAATTGCCCTGCCTTCAAGTTGAGTATAGCTATGTCCTATATTGAAGTTTAAAACTGGAACCATCAAAGAATCCCTTGGGTCCATATAAGAAGCAGTTGAACTATTTATACGACTCATTACGGATGTGTAAGTCTTATACAAAGTCTCATCTTTAGGCACCTTCGCAAGTATTATTTCATCCTTCTCCGATTGCCCTAAAAGCTTAATTATAAAATCGTCGTTACTTTTGTAACTAAAAAGCTTTATTTGGTTTTTCAGATCCTCAAATTTTTTGGAATAAGAATTGATTCCAAATGCCTTTACAGCACCATTCGAACCCTCTCCATTAAAATTTAAAGGATTTTTCATAACGTCAAATGTTTTAGCAAAACTCAATGTTTTATACAGATAGGCATATGCAATCATATCGCTGGGTGAAAGTTTTAAATCCAAACTTGGAGGTTCAGGGAACCTTTCTTTGAGCTCTTTATTTATTGCATCAACAGTATTCTGACCATACCCTGCTTTTGTAAGATAGCTGTCTTGGGATAGTAAATTTACCATGGAGAACCCTCTATTGAGTACTTCAACCGGTGCCGGGTTGCCGCTTAAAACAAGTTTATCTCCCACCAGTCCGCTTAAACCGTCCCAGGCCATCTGAAATGTAGGACAAAATACAATATTCTTTCCTGATGTTATCTCCTCTTCAGAATTGAAGCTTATAGTAGTGGATTTAAGGCTTCTTGAATCAACTAATGGCAAAGATGTAGCCGTTGCTGGCACTGATGCTACTGTTGTCACATATGGAGTGGGAGTGTTTGTCGGAGTATTGGTTGGAGTATTTGTGGGTGTTGGAGACAGTGAAGGGTCAATGAATGATCCACCCTCTATTATAGGCATCCCATAGTCTATGGAAGACTTGTTGAAATTTTTTGCCGCAATTACAACATCGGACATATTAACCGTTTTATCGGAATTTATATCTGCAGCATCATTAAATCCACTGTCTGTTGAAGTTGAGTTAAATGCTGTTGCCATTATAACAATATCATTCATATTTATTGTATCATCGTTATTTACATCTCCTGCAAATAAATTCACAGGGTCATTGGCAGTTCCAATTGTAGTATTGCTATTTATTTTCAAACCATTTACATATCTTGACAGGTATCCTTTTTTGGATATCTTCAATATGATCGTTTTAGAAGATATCCTATCATCATTATTCAGGTGATAATATCCATTAGTATTAGTGTAGGCAGTAAATCCATAAGGCTGTACATCAACCTTAAAGCCTTCTCTTGAACCATCCGGAACAGCTGCTACATATCCGTCAACAATGGGTACAACTTGTATTGCATGGTTTATTGCAGTAACACCTAATGAACATGCTAAGGCTGCTGCCATTGCAACAAGAAATTTTTTAAAATTATTATTCTTTTTCATTTGAACCCCTCCATTAATAAAAATAAAAATAATTAAACCTTACACGGTGTCGGTGCTATACTAAAATGCTTGTTTAAATGTCAATCGTGCATGACGATTAGTTATGTATGATTGACACCTGTTGTTCAATTACTAATATTATATATCAAACTCTTTTAGCACATTGTCATATGTTTTCAGCATTTTGTCATAATTTTGCTATTATATCGAAAAAAATATATAGAAATTAAGTTGCAAAATTAACAATATCATGACTTTTTTGATATACTATTAGTGTCTAAATTCGACAGGCTTTTTATTTGACTTATATGAAAGGTGCGATAAAAGGGGTATGATCAAGGTACTGGTTGTAGATGATGTTGCTATTCTTAGGAACAGCATAAAATTTATGTTAGAAGTAAATGAAGAAATTGAAGTTGTGGGAACGGCTTCAAATGGAAGGGAAGCATTTGAAAAGTGCTCGGAAGTAATGCCGGATATAGTGCTTATGGATCTTAGGATGCCTGATGCTGACGGCATTGAGGGGACAGAGCTTATCAAGGAAAGGTATCCCCAGATCAAAGTAATTATACTGACTACATTCAAGGAGGAAGAGGATATTCAAGCCGCTATCGGAAGCGGAGCTGACGGATACATACTTAAGGATATCGAACCTGATGAGCTTGCATCAGCAATAAAGAATACATATAAGGGATTTTATACAGTACATAAGGATGCTTACGAATCCATGACAAGAAAAAGTAAAAAATGTGAGCCGGAAATCAAATCAGAACAGGGACTGGTCGATCAAAACGGCAAACCGATCTTATCGCCGCAGGATATTGAAATAATAAGACATCTGGTTAACGGTAAAAGCTATAGGGAAATTTCAAAAGTAATGTATATATCCGAGGGTCACATCAGAAATCAGATATCAAAAATATTAAGAAAGTTGGATCTTTCTGATCGAATGCAGCTTTCCCTTTTTGCTGTAAAGAATAAAATTATATAAATATTACAAAATGTTATAGAAATTGTTACATTTATCACTTGAAAGTATTTTAAAAAAAACGTATAAATATAGTAAAAACATCTCATCCTTATTAACGCTTTCAATATAGCAAGGAATAGATTGATATGCCGGATCATTTAATAAACTATATACTTATGGTTATTACATTTGTTTACGCTTCTGCATTATTTTGTGATTTATATTTCAAAACAAAGAGCAGCAAGGCTAAATTTAGTTTATTGTTTTTACCTTTATCAATAATATTATTATCAGCAGGATTCTTACTTGAACTGTCGACTGATGGTATATTTATATATACTTTGTTATCAAGCTTATTTATATATACCGGCCTTTGTTTTATAGGGTATTCCTGGTTAGTCTTTTCTGTTTGTATTTCATCTGAAAATAAACAAAAGGTTTCTGGAATTAATGCTATTGCCTTAATTCCCCCAGTTTTGATTATTCTTCTCATAGTGACCAACCCGCTCCATGATTTGCTATATATAAAGCCCTATGACTCCGGTGAAATGCGTTTTAATGCCGAGTACCTTTTTATACTGGCTCTCGGTGGAGTTTATGTGCTCTTGGCCAATATTATACTAATAATTAGATTTTTAATAAATACAGCTTTTTCTTTTAAACTGAGGATTGCTTTTCCAGCTGTATTGGTTTTTATGCCAATCTCCTTTTATTTTAGAATTTTTTATTTTAGACACTTTGAACTGGTGCCGTTTTTTTTGCTTATAGGCTATCATTTAATTTTGTACAATGTTTCAGTCAATTACAAACTCTTTGACATAGTTCCAAGGTCAATCGCATCAATTGTGCAAAATATGGATCAACCCATTCTTATAGCAAATAGAAGAAATATAGTTGTAAACTTTAACGGTTCATTTATGAGCAATTTTGGAAGTGTGACAAGTATTAAAGAAACCGACCCTTTAGAATTATTTGTTGAAAAGTTGGGGCAATCAACGGTTTTGGATGGGGAAAACCAGAATATACTGGATTCAATGCTCTTGGATATAGACAAAAACGTGCTCGGCAATATTCATGTGTATACTCCTTATGATAAATGGTATTTTGTATTAATTCAAAACGTATTAAACAGTAAAGGCAGAAAAATTGGAAAATTGATTTCCTTTAATGATATTACAACAATTCATGATTTAAATCAAAAGCTGAAACAAAAAAATTGTGAACTTGAAAAAATAAATATGGAGTTGAAAAATGCAAATGAAAAAATTCTAAAACATACTCTTATGGCGGAAGAACTTGCCATAACAAGAGAAAGAAGCCGCATATTAAGTGAGCTGCATGATACTATTGGCCAGGCTTATACCAGTAACCTTGCACTTGCAAGATGTACGAATGCATTTTTATTGTCAAACCGCAGGGAAAAAGCTTTAGATGTACTGGAAGAAATGGCTTGTACCACAAAGCAACTGCTTTTTAATATAACCTCATCAGTAAATGATAAGGATACCTTAATACAGCAGCAGCCCCTTAAAGATATTCTGAATAAGCTGTTTAAATCCTATAGAAAGTCAGGCATAGATATTCAGCTTAAACTCTATACAGATGTAGAGGTGTTGGAGTACAAAATACGGCATAATATCTATAGGATATGCCAGGAATCCATCAACAACTCTTTAAAGCACGGAATGGCTCAAAACATATATATTTCAATTGAAGAAGAAAGTGAAAAAATAATACTTGAAATTGCTGATGACGGAGCTGGCTGTGATTTGGTTTATAAGGGCATTGGATTAAAGGGAATAGAATACAGAATATCGGAAATTGACGGCGAAGTATCGTTTATATCTGATAAATCAAGACAAAAAGGTTTTATTGTGCGAGCGGAAATACCTATAAGAAGGGAGTCAAAGCGATGAAGCTTATAGAGTATTTTAAAATCAAAGATTTCTTTTGTCCTTATAAGTGGAGCTTCAAAACTCCTGAAGATCTTTGGAACCCTGAGCAAATTTCAGCACTATCACAAGTTATAACTATTTTTATAGGCTTTTTTTTGATATCCTTTGTCTATCATAATGCTAAAAGGGACAATATTCTTAAAAGCTACATTTTCATGAACTTGTCGATGATTATTTGGACAATTGGACTTGCCTTTGAAAATACCTCATATTCAGGTACTCATTTATCTCGTTTTGGTCCTTTATGGTTTTCATATTTGGGAATCTGTACGATGGGGCCTGGATGGCTCATATTCTGTTTGTTTCTTACTGAAAATAAGTGGGCTGAGAAACGTAAAAATATTTTCCGGCTTTTTATTCCTCATGGTATTTTTTATTTGTTACTTATAACCAACTATTTTCATCAGTTTATGTATATTGTACCTCATAATGACCGAAGAAGCTTTGGTCCAGGTTATTACGCCTTATCTTTTACTATCGTGGTTTATATTGTCGCGGGATTAATACTTCTTGCCAAAAAGCAATACAATGAGAAACATAGGATACGACAAAAAATGTTTTTCCTGGTTTTAATAGCTGCAATATTTTTAATGAATCTTATTTTACAGCTTATATTTAACTGGAAGATTGAATCAAAGCCTTTGTTATTTGTTCTTTTTTCATCCTTTTTCTTTTTCTATGGTTCCTTACGCTACAATTTTTTTAGCATTGTTCCTGTGTCTTTTTCTTCATTGATACACTCAATGGATGATGGTGTGCTTATACTGGACAGAGATTCCAATATAGTAAGCTTTAACAATTCACTTGCTCATCTTATATCAAAGAAAGATGTGCTTAAGAAAGGTAGAAAAGTCTCCGGGCTTGTAGAACATCTTAAGGAAATATCCCTGCAAACACCAGAAACCAGACATTTACTTGATTCTATACTCCACTTAAAATATAAGCTTGATACTTCTATTTTAAATATTAATAAGCCAATAATGAAATTTTTAAAAGTCGATATACAAAATATTTCAGATAGAAAAGGACAATTATTGTCAAGGATTATAGTATTTTCAGATATAACAGAAATTAATAATCTGAATGCGGAACTGGAATACAAAAATAATGAAATATCATCCTTGAACAAAAATCTTTTGGAAGCTAATGAGGAACTTTTGAGACAATCACTTATGATGGAGGAGATTGCCGTAACCAATGAGCGAAACAGGATACTAAAAGAGCTGTATAATTCTATTGAAGATACTTTCAAAGACATTTTGCAGATAACGGAAATATGCAGAAAATCAATCATTAGCAATGATGGCAATATTGAAGCAAATTTAAAAGGAATGATTCAGACTACAAAGAATGGGTTAAATGAGATAAGAGACTCGATATATTATCAGAAGAATAAATCAATTGAAAACGATATCTTTATTAAAACCCTTGAAAAGCTATTAGTAGAAAAGAGCAGTATGAATGTCCAAATATATCTTGAGGGAGAAGAAAAATATATCCCCTATCATATCCGATACGCAATTTATGCTACATGCCGTGAACTACTTGAGAATTCATGTGCTGACCGTCAAGCCAAGACTGTATATATAATTCTGCAGTTGGGTCTGTCAAGTTTGAATATGATTGTAGCTGATGATGGAAAAGGCTTTGATGATTTTGCATGCCATAAAGGATTGCAGTTGATCGAAGGTCTGTGTCACGAGCTGGGTGGAAAAATAAATTATGGCTCATTAGATGAAAATCAAGGCTTTTCACTTCATATGGAATTACCTCTGGGATCTCTCACCGACTGCAATGAATTGGAAAACATATAATACCATAACCTGTTCCTTTGATTAGATTTTAAGTAATAAATCTATTGCATTTGTCTATCGCAAATTCCGCTAAACCCTTCATTACTGTTCAGCTAGGAAGAAGTAATGAACTTGTCGGTAATTATTTTCTAAAGTTATGACAAAGTGCTAAGAAGTACTGACAAAGTGCTAGTACAAAGTATTATATAATTTGACAAGGGAATTGAATTAGAGAATTTCCAATTCGAAAGGAGGGCTGAAAGAGCATTTATGAGGCTTTATTTTTGTTTGTTAATTTCATAAAAAGGGGGAAAGAAAATGTTAAGAATTAAGTGGAAACATTATCTTAGTTTTATGTTTCTTGTTACAGTAATGCTTTTAATAATGTGTTCTAGGACGTTTGCCGCTACACCAACACCAACTGCAACTTCTATATCAACTGCAACCTCAACACCAACTTCTCTAATAGTATCTACACCTAAACCTACACAAACACCAATTACTTACACTTTTGCAACACCCATAACCTGCCCGTCATCAGTTACCAGATGTGAGATCCAGGTTATACCATGGGATGCTGCTTCACCACTTCCATCAGCAGTACCGTCACCAAGAACCTTACCGGCACATACAGTTACCACCAGCGGAACAACCACTACCGTAAAGGTATATGTCCAGGGTGCCTCAAATGATATTGTAAGAGGGATGCAGGTGAATCTGGCTGAAATGAGATATACTAAGCTAACCTTTTATGACAGGGAAGACGAGATTGACCAGCAGGTGTTTAAAGGCGTGAAGGCAGATATAGACAGTCTTCCGGCAAATTGTGATACTCTGGCCTTTAAGATTTCTCCTGACAAAAAGGTTGCCAAAAAAAACCCGATGATTAAAATAGCAAAAATCAAATATACCAAAAGCACCAGGGAACCATCGGAGAAAACAGCAGAATTCTGGTCATTGACTGAATTTAGTACAAGTGCTGAGACCGTGAAATTTAAAGCCATGCTTGAGAAATATGCTACATTGTCCAACAGTACACCAACATCTTCACCTCCACCTGTTGACACTGCAATACATATTCCAACAGATAAGAATTTCTATCACAATGCTAAATCAAATACTTTGTTTTTCTGCACTCACAGCAACAAAAGCTTTTTTGTTGCAAATGATGCCGGTGAGCGTGTATTTATTAAAACTGATTTAACCAATAATTCCACTACAAATTGGATATACCAGGGAAGCTGTTTTGTTATAAACCAGGAGAGTGCACCCGATTGGTGCAATTATTTTACCGCCAATACAGCACATAAGATTAAAGGAATTTTCGGATTCTCACAGATATCTTATTCAGCTATAAAAATTCCTGAAGAATTTTTTAAATATTCTCAAAAACGACCTATGTTAGATTCCTACCTAAATTCTACAGGTAATATGTATATGTTTAAAGATCTTAAAGAGAAGGGGTTTAAGGGTTTTGACGAATTTGCATATTCAACCGCTATTGTTAGTGTTGATAATTTGAAGGATACCATGTTTGACATAAGTAAACCATCGAATGATCCTACATATAGAATGTATAAATTGCAGCCCCAGTATAGTGACGATTTTAAAATTACTCCCGGTAAAATGGGGACTGTAGGATTTGACTGGTATTCAACACCGGGCATAGTCAAGTATGAGTTTTATAAATACCATCTTAATTCATCAGAACCTCCAGATAAATTTTTGATCATTAATCTGCCTGTCAAAAATGGTGTAGATCCCAAAACCATGAATCATCAATATCTTGCAAATGAATTAAATAATATGAATCTGGATGACTTTGACGAACTCATGAGAGAATCACAATCTTCCAGAGCTACAATACAGATGGATACTGTTATGGAAGAGGTCAAAGCCTTAAGAGCTGACAAAACAGCAAATGTTTATAAGCAATTTATCCTTCATTGGTTATCAGGATTTTCTGCTGACAGGCCTTTAGCAGTTTCAATCAAAACCGTTAATGGTTTGCCTGAAACCCTTTATGCTGAACTTGTTAAGACGCCAACAGGATATCAATATGTAAAAAACGCTGATGGAAGTATTAAATGGACTGCGGAAGTATTAAAGGGGTACAAGCCGTCAGAAGCTTGTATTGATTCAGATCTATAGAATAAAAAGAAAGGAGGTAATGTTAGATGAAAAGAATAGTATTTTTAATTGCTTTCATAGTCGCATTAATGTTTTCGGTACAAGTATCAGCTGATAGCGGAAGTATATACAATAATTACTTAAAGGTTGATGTGAATTTTGACGGAAGGTTTAAAGCTCAAACAGCAGATGGTAAAGCACTAATATTTCAGCCATCATACAATACTTACACATCAATAACAACAATCAGAATCGGCACAACAAATTATATTTTTACCGGTTCCCCAACGTTTTCCAATAACATCAGTACTACAGATATGTATATCTCTGCTGAGGATATAAATGTCAGGCAAATTTTTACACTGGTTTACAATACATATACCAAGAAAAATGACACCATTGAAATTAAATATGTTGTTACAAATCAGGGACAAACTTCAAAAAATATTGGAACCAGGATTATGATAGACACTATGATTGAGGGTAACGATAAAGCACCTTTTAGAGTCCCAGGTGTCGGTTTTGTTAACACATCTTCTGAACTTACTGGAAGTAATGTGCCGAGTTATTGGCAAGTGTTTAATGATTTAAATAATACAGGTCTTTTTGCTCAGGGGACTATATCGCCGAATGCTTCAGTGGTTAAGCCTGACAAAATCCAATTTGTTCATTGGTCATCAGTAAATACAGGAGGGGTTCTGTGGGATTATATTCCTAATGGAAGTATCATTAATGGAGATGGTGGTGATACTGCTGTAACATTACAGTGGAATCAGAAGACCATTGAGCCTGGTCAAAGTCGGGAATTCGTTACATATTATGGCCTGGGGGATTTCTTAAAAGAAATGACCGAGCCTGTTGCTCTTTCAGTTACAGGTCCCAATGATGCTATTGCCGGGGACAGTATACAAATTACTGCATACCTGGAGAATATTGTTTCATCGGGCACTGAAGTTACAAATACTGTGGCAAAACTCCAGCTGCCATCAGGATTTACTACTTCATCACCTGTAACTGTAAATTTAGGAACCATAGGGAATAAACAAATCAAGATGTGCTCATGGATAGTAAATATTTCTTCAGCTATGGCAACAGGAGATTATTCATACAGTGTATATGAATCCTGTAATCTTGGTGCAACTTTGAAGGAAAAAACACTGAGCAAGGCAATAAGCATTACAGGGCTTACACAGGATATTGCGGCAGTGTGGAACAAATCTACTACTAAAGTCACAATTGATGAAAACGACCTGATTATAAAGCCGATGACTTCTACACCGACACCAGCTCCTTCAGCCGGAGCTACTCCTACTGATTACAACTGGGAGCCATGGCAAGGTGCATTCAGCACGCCCAGTGCATCAGCAGGAGATAAGTTCATTTTCCAGACAACAATTGATGTTCCTGAGAATGCTTTAAATTTGATTCTTGTAAATGAAGGAACAGGTGCAATAAGTATTGATGATGAAGTAAATGTATATATAAATGGACGAAAAGCTGCAACAGGAGTTCATCCTGGTGTTGGAACAATGACAATTGACAAAAAATATTTGATGCCTGGAAGCAAGAATGATATTCTGCTTGTGCTTAAGAATACAGGGGGACCAATGTCATTATCAAAATTAAAAGTAAAGGCCACATTGGACCCAACCTATTACAAGCAAAAACTGATATCTTATAATGGCTTCAAAATTCAATACGACGAGACCAATCCATTAAACAGCAAAATTATAAAATATCCGTCAAATGTTATATTTGACAATTTACAGCTCACTTCTGCAAAAGCAAAATATTCAAGTGAAGGTAAATTGGTATCGGCTAATTTCGTTGCAAAGATTACCGGAAATGTTTACAAATATAACGGATGGCATCGGATTAAAAAGCTGCTTTCAGCAAATACCAGCTCAACACTTGAAATTAATGTTGATGAAAGCGATATATATGATGATTCGTCCTACGCTACCTTAAACGGATTAAAATTTGAACTTGCAAAGTTAGAACTATTTGATTGGGCAAATTATACTTTGAATATTGATGCATCTTTCGCAAGTGATGAATCTATTACGTTATCACCTAAAACAATGTTAAATATTTTAGGTGAAAGCCATGCTGTAAACCTGAAGCTGAATTTGAAGGATACACAGCTTATTGTAAAGGCAGCAGGTACATTTCCTTTAAATAATTTCCTTGAGGTATCAAAGAGTTATGCTGAATATGATCAAATAAGCAAACTTTTAATAAGCGGAGGCTTGACTTATGATATATTCACAAATCAATACTCAGATTATAGTTTTGATGTATCTGCTCTTGATGATGCTAGGATTAAGCTTAAGATTCCGGAGTTTGCCGAAATATCCTTTGGATCCCTTTCGATCACAAAGGATGAGATTGCAGCAACTTCATTGCAAATAAGTTTTGAAGAAGACTGTGTTATTGAAGGCTTAAGGCCAAGCAACACTCCTCCAATTTCAACATCATTTAATAAATTGATCATCAATAGAAATGCAACAAAACTTGCTGATATGATCAAAGCTATTGAGCTTACAATAACTGTTACGGGCACTAATAACATACAAATCTACAATGGTTTGGAGTTGAAGCCCGGTGCGGTAATATCGGGTGGAGTGGATGCAAACGGTATCTTCAGCGTCAATTTCAAGGGTAAATTTGTTTTGCCGGATGATGCACATACACTGGTAGATGCTGATTTCTCCATTGCAACGGACGGTACATTCAGTGCAGGGGCCCAGGTTACGATACCAAATGGAAATGGTATCAAGATAGGCAATATACAGCTAAATCCACTTCCGGAACCAGGTGCAACTGATACTAATATGAAAATTGGTTTCAAGTTTGTAAACGAAGTATGGAGCAATTACACAAAAGAATCCCCCAAAAAAGTTGTATTCACATTCCAAAATGTTGGTACAACAATAAACATTCCTGGTGCAGGAGATGTCAATTTCTTTATTACTGAGTTTGCATTGAATGAAAATTTTTTAACAGACCCCATTGGCGGAATAGAAGCTATTAAAGGAAAAATCTCCGGCAGTGTAAGTCTATTTAGCGGAAACATGATTGTAACCACAGGGACAAGCGGTAAAATTGACTTGGCATACGATGCTTCTGACCTTTGGACAGTAAAAGCAACGGATGTGAGTGTAAACTTCCCTAAGGTTGGTGACGCACCTGGACTTACATGTGATGTAGGCCTGACCATGAGTTCAAAAAACGGACTCAGTTCCTTTAATGTAAGTACAGGCAATACAATGAATCTCCTTGGCAATCTCATAAGCATCACAGGATTATCAGGAAGTGTCACAAAGAATGCTGCTACAGGCGTATATTCAATGAATATTGTTGCAAAAACAGTAACCTGCAATATTGATTCGGTTATACCTTCCCTTAAGGGTTCAAACATCCAGATAAGCTATTTGGCATTTGATGTTGCAGATATGTCCAATCCTAAAGTAAAGGTAAGCTGCGACGGTGCCACATACAATGGCGATATATCCATTGACTTAGGCATTGAGTTTAAGGCAAAGGGTCTTACACTGGATTTTGACAATAATGCTGTTACAATAATCAAACCATCATTAAAAATACCGACTTTTGGCGGCTTGAAGTACTATAAGGCTGCAGATTTGAAAGATGAAGAGAAAAACATGGAGATAGCCGCTTCAAGCTTGACTATAGGCTATACCAATGGTTCATGGGATTTTTCAATAGGTAATGTTTCATTGCCTGGTGCATGCGTATACAATGTATTTGAATTAAATGCCATAAAAGTAACCCTTGTTAATCTTTCCATGGCATATAGCGATAAAAAGTTCAGCATTAAAATAGCCAGTGCTTCTGCTACAGTCTCAAGCGGCTATTCTGTGGAACTTAAGGATGTCTATATCTCGAACGACAGAGTATCCATAACAGGAGCAGAAATGACCATTCCCGAATTGTCATTGGGTGGAATTGGAATAACAAACCTGAAGGCAAGATTCGGTGAAGAAAAAAGAGATGAAACAGGCAGGGTTTACTCATACTTCGGCGGCGGAGCATGTATTACAATTCCGGGACTTGGAGCAGTAGAAGGAAACCTCACTGTTCAAAAATACAGCGACAACTTCTTTGGAATAGTTAAAGAAGCTTCCTTCGAATTAACGTTGAACAAGGCAATACCACTTGGCACAACAGGCTTAAGCCTTAAAAAGATAAGAGGAAGCCTTACAAGCGGTGATTTGCCTGATAATTTCCCCGGCGATTTCAGCTTCATGTTTGGAGGAAGTAAAAACCTTAAAATAGTTTCCATGGGATTAGGTCTTGTGGATGGAACCTCAGGAGGCAAGGTACTTCAGGCTGAAGCAGACGTTTGGGTAGAGCTTAATAACTGGGGATTTGCAATGGATGCAAGTGCATCTATATTTGAAGGCTTTGTAAAAGCAAAAGCAGGTGTGGCCTATGCAAATGAAATATTTGCAGCTCGTGCAGAGGTCAGGGTATTATGCCTTGAAGGAAAAGTAATAATGTATGTTTACAAATATGACGGAAGTACCTCAATAAGCGGTGAAGGCAGCGTCAAGGTAAGACTTGACAGAGGAGCTATTTTAAACAAGAAGATCTGGAGATGGAGACTTAGGATTCCAAGGAATGATATATGGTTTGAAGGCCTAAGCGGTAAATTTGGAAGATTTACAAACGGCAAAGTAGGGTTCCAGGTCAAAGTGAGCTTCCCTATACTAGGCGGTATGTCGGCTTTTGTGGGAGATGGAGGACTCAAATTCTTTACAAACTACAATATCTATGTTCCGCAGCCCAACTCAACCGGTACAGTACAAGCTTCTGCCGGTATAAGCACAAATATTTCCCTTGGTATAAAGACACAAACATCAGATATTGCACCTGCTGTAAGACTTCCGGTTACAAGCACAATACTTGCAGCAGCATCTGTATCAGCAGCACCTATTATTGAAGAATTCACCGAAGCAAATGGAATAAAGGGAACAAGAGTCAAGTTTACAAATGCCGATTCCCTTGAAAGAATGGTTCTTACAGCTGCAACTTTCAATAACGAGCCTTCTTTGACAATTTATTATGTGGATGCCAATGGTAACAAAACTCTTATTCCTCTAACAGATCAAAGATTCAGTAAAGAAGTAAATGAAACAGAGAGATTGGATGATGCCGGTAATGAAACGGGACAAATGGGGGTATCAACATTATTTGCAATTGCCAACCCTGAAAAAGGAGATTGGATAATTGAGGCTAGAAGCGATGAACCTGTAGCAGTTACATTTATCACAAAGATGAATGAATCATCGTTAAAAATAAACAGTGCTTCATATGATCAAGGAACAGGCAAATTAAATGTTTCAGGTCAGATTAATCTCTATGAAGGAACAGAAATAGTAAATCTTATTCTTAAAACAGGTCCAAAGGATGCTAACGATAAAGTTATTCCAAGCGATAGACTTGTTGCTACAAACAACACCAATGACAAGACAGAAGGTGCAACCAAATTCACAATCGGAAGCGACGGCAAGTTTACTGCAGCTATTGACGTCAGCATAATGAGAAGTGGCTCTTACAACCTTGCTGCTGAGTTTGTCCGCAAGGTGACATGCAGTACTGACGGTAACATATTCAGTGAAACCGGCAGCTTGTCACTTGGAGCTCCTGGAACCGATTTGTATGATGTTGCTTCAAGAGATGATTACACAGAGAATGGTACAATTAAGACATTTAATATCAATAACACAACAATGAAAAAGGTAACAAATTTGAGTGCTGTAGTATCAGCATACGGATCATCACCTGATTACAAATACAACCTTGATGTGGCATTTACAAGCACAACCAAGACTGCTGACGGGTATATGGTATTTGCAGATTGTTATGTTGATAATGTGAAAAAAGGTACAAGAAAAATCAACATAGGCAATATGACCAGCATAAGACTCAGTCAGTTTACAGAGTATATGTCGGTTGTAAGCAATGTTGGAACAATGAAGCCTGTAAAAATGCTGGTTTATATAGTTCCCTACAGGTACAATGACCCAAGCAAGGGCTTTGTATACGACTTTGGCGGGACTCTTGGCTTTGAAACAATAACTAACAATATAACTTTGGGACCTGAGTCTGACAAGGTTGAAGTATGGCTCCAAAGAAATTCCAATGTTATAGTATCCGGTTTGTCCAATGGAGTAGCAGGAAATATCAGCCTTCCTATTGAGGGTACTGCTGAAGGAAAAATTACAATCAATGCAGCGGCTGCTGGCAAGGTGCTGGTATCTGTCGATAGCAATGACCAAAAGGCGTATGTATCCTTCCAGAAGGATATTATCGATGTTGCAGCAGGTGCAAGCGAAATTAAATTCAATTTGACCTCAAACATCAAATTGAAGGATTATACAGCAGGCCAGACAAACAATATAATTATTAGGGTTTCAAATGCAAGCAACCCTGATGATTACAAAACCATATCCATACCTTATAGTTTTTCTGTTCTTCCATTAAAGATCTCTAAAGTATATCCTCAGACATTTTCCAAACTGACAGGTGGAAAACTAGATGTATATGGTGAACAACTTTTGGAGGGAAACAAGGTATACTTAGGAAGTACTGAATTGGCACTTGTAGCAGATGAAAGCGGTAAGGCAAGACTCACAGCAACCATACCCCAAGGTTTTACTCCTGGAGAGTATGAAGTGAAAGTAGGTACTTCTCTTGCCACAGCTACGACATGGTATGATGACACCATAAAAGCAAATGGAAAGATAAAAATTACCGATCCAAGTTATTCATGGGTCAAGGTCAGAGATACAGGCAAGGTACAGAAGGGAACTAGCGGCAAATTTTACATTAAGCTGGATTCAAAAACTGCATATGCTGGAAAAGTATCCTTAAGAGTCAAGACTAAGCCTGCTGGATGGACAGTAAACTTCAATAAAACTATCGTAAACATGGGCGAAGTAACTGAGGTTACAGTGACTGTACCGGATACAGAGGTTGCAGGGCCTATAACTGTAGCTATTGAAGGTGCTGGCATGTCCAGCAGTATGACAGGCAGTGTTTACAGCGACCTTGGAAACCTTAATGTTACTGTTACCGATAATGCTGTAGGAGTTGGTACATCTTCTGTTTCAACCGACAAAGCAAACAGTGGAGATCAGGTTACATTATACGGTGAAGGCTTTAATTCAACAACGACCGTTGAAATTGTAACTCCTTTAGGTCCAAAATCAGCTGCTGTCGTATCAAGGGATGGAAGCAACAAGCTCACATTTGTAGTGCCTCCAAGTACTACATCAGGAAGTGTCCGTGCAACTACAGGAGGACAGTCATCAACTCCTTTGATTCCCATCAAAATTTTCGGTGCCGGATCAATGACCAATTTTGATACAGATCCTATTAAGGTTTTCTTAAATCCTGGAGAGTCAGTGGCAATCAGGATTGTAAACAATGGTAAAAACTTTACTGCAACTTCAGGTAAAGATATAATAGCTACTGCAGATATTCCCAACTCAAGTGTCAATATTTCTGTTCCTGCAGCTACAGTTCCCGGAGAATATCTGGTATCGGCTAATATATCATCCAATGTAGTGGTTTCCCAAAGGATCATTGTTTATGTAGTGAATAATGGTATAACTACAGAAGATTTGTCGAGACAAGTAACATTGAATGGAAGAAACGTAACTATCAATGTAAAAGGTAAAAATGTAACTTCATTACAGATTGCGAAGCTTGAGATAAATGGCACAGCATTATCAAGGGTTCCTTCTGTAACAACCGACGGATGGTCCATTGATGTAGGTATGGTAAACCATAACTCTAAAATCAAATACCAGTTTAATTATGTAATATCTGGTACAACATTTACAACACCTGTTTATGAGTATATAGTTCAATATAAAAATCCAACATCAACATCGGACATTTTTACTACAAGTCTATTTGTAAAAGATGATGATATGGTATATCTTAGAGCTACCCCAACAAACGGATTCAATCCTGCTACTTTTAAAGTAACATATAGTGTAGCCGGTGGAACAGGTACATCTGTAGATATGACCAAGAATACCAATTACTGGGAAGTGCCTTTAGGAAAGCTTTCTGACGGAACCAATGTATCCTACTACTTTACATTTGGTACGGGGGGTGAAAGTATAAGCACACCACAAACAGGTACTCGTTATCAGTCAACTATTCCCAAGACATCAACCATACCTGTTATATTAACCAGAAATCCAGCCACAGGCAAGTTAGATATTACAGTTACAAGCTTTAATGTGGAGGGAGTATCCGTAGCCCCGACAGCAGCAAAAGCAATACTTTTAACTGATCCTAGGCAGGAAATTCCATTGGCAAAAAGCGGAACAAGCTTTACCGGTGCATTGGGTGATATTGATCCGGGTACTAATTTAAAATATGCACTTCAGTATATAGTTGAAGGATTAAAGTACACTACATACTTGGATACTCCTTACTATGAACAGGGTTATGACAAGACATCAAACGGTTTGATGGCAGAATACTTTGAAAACAAGTATTTCTCAGAATCCAGGTTTAAAACAATTGATCCAGGAATCAACTTTGACTTCATGAAAACACCGCCTGCAGGAGGATTGGTTCAGGATTCAACATATTCAGTAAGATGGTCAGGTAAAGTCCTTCCAAGATATTCTGAGGATCACACATTCTATGTGACAATACCAAACGGAAAAGCATCAGTTTGGGTTGACGGAAAATTCCTTATGGATGGTACCGGCAATTTCAGCGGAGTGATCAAGCTTACAGCTGGAAAAGTCACAGACATCATTGTTGAATACGCAACTGACGGAAATGGCGGTATAAAGCTTGAATGGCAGAGCACATCCCAGGCAAGGGAAGTTGTGCCTAGGGCAAGACTTATTGCTTCCCCGTCAAGTAAGCCGGTAAGTACTGAATTCATACCTTACGTGACCAGAGTGGATTTTGAGTCTGCATCTATTGCTTGGAATGCCCCAAGTGGAATAACTGGAATATCATCGTATGATTTATATTTGGGTACTACATTAATAAATAATACTAATTCAAGGTCCTTTACATTAAACAGCCTGTCAGCTAATACCCAGTATTCGGTTACAATAAAGGCAAAGGGTTCCAGCGGAACCGTCCTGGCTTCCAGTACTGCCTTAACATTCAAGACAGAAGCAATGCCCAATGATTTGGCACTTAACAAAGCAATAACAGCAAGTTCATCACCTAATAGCACACAAAATGCAAGCAAAGCGAATGACGGCAATTCTTCTACTAGATGGACATCCAATTCCAGCGATCCACAATGGATCTATGTGGATTTGGGAAGAGTTTCCCAGATTGTAAAGGTAAGGCTTAACTGGGCAGCAGACTGCCATGCAAAAGCTTATAGGATTCAGGTGTCCGATAATGGAACAACATGGAGTGAGGTATATTCAACAACTTCAGGCGATGGAGGAATAGACGATATCAAATTGTCCTCTGTAAGCGGCAGATATGTTAGGGTATATGGCACTTCCAGGGCATTGACATCAGGATATTCTTTATGGGACTTCAATGTATACGGCTATGCAAAATCATCCATAAAGGTCCAGTTCTATAACCAGATTACAGATCAAGTTAACAATAACATAGCACCAACATTCAAGATTATGAATATGGGCACGGAAAATGTTGACCTAAATACTCTAAAGCTTCGCTACTATTATACAATTGATAACAATAAACCTCAGGAATTTGTATGTGACTGGACTCCTATCAGTCCAAATGTTACTAGTGCTTTTGTAACGATGCCTGTACCTCTCGAAAAGGCTGACCATTACCTGGAAGTAGGTTTTCAGACGACCACTCCAATTTTAAAACCTGGAGAATATGTAGAAGTATTGGCAAGATTTCACCCAAAAGACTATTACCCCCCATACACACAGACAAATGACTATTCCTTTGATGGAGTAAGCAGAACCTATTCAGACTTTGATAAAATTACAGTTTATCAATCTGGAAACCTGATCCAGGGGGTAGAGCCTTAAGTCAGGTTGGCAAATCAAAGTTCCTTCAGCTTGAGAGAAGTGCTGTAGGTCACTTTAGTAAATTTATTTAAAGAATAAAATTGTATAATTTCCTACAAATTAAAAAGAGGCAGATTTAAATTTGCCTCTTTTTTGCACGTCTAGGGAATTGTGGTGTATACTGCACCGCAACTTGGAAATTTTACAAAAAATATTTTGTCACAAAATCAGTTAGTTAAGTGTTAACATTATAGATAGAGTGATTAATACTTCTTATTGAGATAAATTTATCTAAATTGTACGTACACTAATTTGATTGGGGTGAATTGCCATAAGCATGTCGATGGAAAGTCAGATTAACGGATTTAAAAATGTATCTGATAACTTCAGACTCATTTATGAAAAGTATTATAATGTGATACTTCGGCACACTGCTTATATAACCGGAAGCATACAAACCGCAGAGGATTTGACGCAGGAAGCTTTTATAAAGCTTTATAATGCACCTCCCCAGCACTCAAATATAGTAGCCTGGCTTTCAATGGTTGCAAACAACCTGGCTTATAACCATATAAGAAATGAAAACTCTAGAAAAAGCAAGGAGCCGGTTATTTATGAAGGTGAATCGGATAAGGTGATATCCATTGAGGATGCTGCCATAATGAATTATGATATCAGGCAGACAAAAAAGATACTGGATTCACTTCCCGAGAGAGACCGTGTATGCTTGCTGATGAAGTTTTCAGGCTATAAATATGATGAAATAGCTGAAGTAATAAAAGTGGAAAAATCCTCAGTAGGGACGATTCTTGCCCGGGCTCAGGCAAAGTTTAAGGAAAAGTATGTAAAGGGAGGTACAGTTATATGAAGTGTCAGGATAATGGATTTTTACAGGCATATATAGATGGAGAACTGGAAATTGACATAAGGAAGCAGCTAGAACAGCACCTTGGACAGTGTGAAAAATGCACAGAGACATTGAGCGTGTTAAAGGCAAATGATGACTTTGCATTTATGAAAATTAAGGCATACAGGGATAATATGTATGAAAGGGTTAATACTGTTAATGAAAGTGAGAGACCTATTCAAGTAAAAAGCAATGATTATAATGAGAACAATGTTAAAAAACAAAATAAAAAAGGAGTGTCTAAGATTATGTTAAAAAATAAAAAAATTGCTGCTGTTGCATGTGCTGCAGTACTTCTTACATCATCACTGGCTTTTCAGCCTGTTAGAGCTGCCATCTCAAACACGCTTTTGATATTCAGGGCGAATGATGTAAAAAGCATCAATATAACCCTTGATGATATTCGGAATATCAAGGAACAAATGATGCAAAGAGATGCTGAGATAGACCTAAAGAATATGGGTAAAATCAAGACAACAGGCGGAGAGCACAAGAATATAAACCTTGAAGAAGCAAAAGCCCTGACGGATATAGATGCAGCTTTTCCCAATGAATCCTACGGAATAAATCCTCAGATATCAACTGTAAATCCCTATAGCATGGAATTTACATTAAATGTTCCAAGTATAAACAAGGTTCTTAAAACATTCGGAACAAAAACGCTTCTGCCCGATAGCCTGGATGGAAAAACATTTCAGGTTGATTTTCCAAGAGCAATATATGCAAGTTACAACAATGAAACAAAAGACAGATTTGATTTTGGGTTGTCTAAAGTTCCTGAAATAAAAGCACCGGAAGGGGTAAATCCGGATGATATTTATAATTCGCTTTTATCCATGCCCATTATACCGGAAAATATCAAGAAGCAGTTAAGTGATGCGAGGGACTGGAAGAATACACTGTACATTCCTGTTATTGATTCAAAATCACAGGAAATAAGTATTAATGGTGCAAAGGGATATGTGATGAGTTCCGATTCACAATACACCAATATTGTATGGTATAATAAGGGAGTGTTGTATTCGATTGGCGGTTCTATGAGCAAGGACGAATTAATTAAAATTGCTGAATCGGTGAGGTAATGATGGTTATTGAGACGGAAAATATCACAAAATACTATGGTCAGAAGCTGGGATGCAAAGACATTTCAATATCGGTGAGGAAGGGGGAAATATTCGGTTTCCTTGGCCCTAATGGAGCGGGCAAGAGCACATTTATAAAAATTATGACAGGGCTTCTGTTTGCTACATCAGGTACAGCCACCATCCTTGGAAAACCCTTAAATGATATTTCAGTAAGAAAGAGAATCGGTTTTCTACCGGAAAATTTTAAATATGGTGAATGGATGACAGGGGAAGATCTCCTGTCTTTTCATGCTTCCCTGTATAAACTTGACAAGAAAAATGTAAAAGATAGAATGAAAGAAGTTTTGTCTCTGGTGAAGCTTACAGGACATGAAAAATACAAGCTGGGGACTTATAGTAAAGGTATGCAGCAGCGTCTTGGCCTTGCCAGTGCATTACTTCCGGATCCCGATCTGCTATTTCTGGATGAACCCACTTCAGCCCTTGATCCTATAGGCAGAAAAGAGGTCAGGGATATTATGACAGACCTTAAAAGCAGAGGTAAGACCATTTTGTTGAACAGTCACCTCTTAAGTGAGGTTGAAATGGTTTGTGACAGTGTAGTGATAATCAACAAGGGCACAGTAGTTGTACAAGGAGATATGCAGGAGCTCTTAAAGGGAGAAGAGGTTTTGCACATACATGCAGAAGATTTAAGCAATGAGGTTATTGAAATGCTTAAGAAAATTGACAGCAAAATGGTATCTGAAAACGGAAGGATAAGCTTGAAAATAAACAGCAGGGAAGATGTTCATAATGCTGCTTCCATAATAATAAACGGTAGAGGAAAACTCTACGGATTGAAAACTCAGGGAACAAATCTTGAAAGTAAATTTATAAGCCTTATAGAAGGTGGTGATGGTAAATGATGACAATAGCTTTCACTACGCTTAAGGAGGCTTTGCGAAAGAAACTGTTATTATTGATAGGAGCACTTTCGGTTATATATATTCTCCTCTTCACAATAATCATCTACATTTTTGCAAAAGATATGAAAAACGGTGCAATGCATGACGTTACTCAGATTTATGGAGTAGCATCACAGTTAATTTCGGTACTGGGATTCTATTTTTCCAGCATGCTGGTTGCACTCCTCACGATAATGACCTCAATAAGTTCCATATCCTCGGAAGTTGAGAACGGAACAATCCATTCAATAATAACAAAACCCATAAAGCGTTATGAATACGTGCTAGGCAAATATATTGGCCTTGGAATTCTATCAATAACATACGCAGCACTATTATTTATCCTTATAGTGTTTATTCCAAAAGCACAAGGACTGCCAGTAGCCGATATAATGGAGTTTTCAGGGCTTGTAAAGGGATTGGGATTTTTTATATTGGAGCCCCTTGCCATATTATCGTTATCCATATTCGGAAGCTCTGTTTTTAAGACACTGACAAATGGCGTTATCGTCATTGCAATATATATTCTTGGACTTATAGGAAGCATGATGGAACAAATAGGTTCTATGATACAGAATGGCAGCCTTTACAAATTCGGAATACTTTCAAGTCTTATATCTCCATTTGATTTGATATACAGAAAGATGATATCTGTGATTTTTTCCGATTCTGTTATTTCAAATCCTATGACAGGAGGGCTTGGTTCAAGTGCCACATCCCCAAGCATATGGATGATCGTTTACATAGGTGTTTATCTTGTAGGATTGCTGGTATTTGCTGTTGTGAGGTTTAGTAAAAGGGATATAAGCTAAGGTATAAATGAAAAATAACTTCCGCTTTTAAGAGGCTATTGACGAGTTAAGTCAACACATGAGCCAAATTTGTAGCGGAAGTTATTTTTTGAATGTCTAGGAAATTATGGTGTATACCACGCCACAATTCTATTAAAATTTGATCTCTAAGTTGTTGTCCTTTTCAGATGGATCTGAATATGCCGAACTTAGTAAGAAGCCTAAAGACTTTGTCATTGGGTCCTGGGAGGCAAGCATCCCCTGGGCAATTGCACTTGCAAGAGGACTGGGTTCTTCATCTCCCTTGTAGTGTGATATCATTGCATCACTTAACAAATCCTTTATAGTCATAGGGGTAAGCTGTGGTGCAGGCTGAGTATCTGCTGCCTGTTTTGCCAGTATATAGGCTTGTTCCTTGGGTATTGCCGAATTCATCTTCATGATTAGGGTTGTAAACATCAAAGGTAAAACATCCTTTAAGCCGGTCTTAAGATAATTGTATGCATAATCCTGATATGGGGCACCTTTAGTGTCATAGTTTATATCTGTTATGCTCTTGGACTGGATTGTCATTTTGTCTTTTGTAATATCAACAATACGGTACGGAGATGGATAAGAAACAAGAGATCCTGTTTCAATGTCATATATTTTGTTACCAGCAGCTGTTGTTTTGCTGGAAATATCCTGTGCATGATAATGTCCTGTAAATACAGCCTCCATGCCTAAATCCGCCAGCTCTTCCGAAGTTTTTTCCCAATTGTTTATTACAAATTCACCAAAATATTGGGTTTGCCCGTTAAAGTGCTCAAGAAGGCCGTGATGCATAAATCCTATAACGGTTTTTCCCTTAGCTTTTGCAGCTTTTATTTGCTGTTTTATCCATTTATATGTATCTTCATTAAGTCTGCCGGCTGTAACAGGTGAGGGTTTACCCTCGTTTTCATTATAAAGTGCCGAATCCATTGCTATTATCCTTAATCCAGATACAGGCTCAACAACATAGGACAATGAGTTTTTATCCCTTGAAATGGCTTCTGCATAACCAAAGCTGTTGTATATCTTCTTGAACTGCTCAGGAGAGACATTTTCAACCGGAGTAGCCTTGTCGCCTGAATATGAATTGGATTCCGGGTTGTTGATGTCATGGTTTCCCGGAATAACAAAAACCTTCTTTCCTGATTTCTCAAGGCCCTTTAATAGTTTTGAAAATTGGTGATGAGAAAGTTTTTCGCCGTCCTTTGTCAAGTCTCCGCTTATAAGAACGATTTTAGCATCGCTTTTCTTTAATTCCTTAACCATGCTTGCTGAAATAGCACTGCTTTCAGCTATGAGCTTTCTATCCTGTGCGAGGTAAGCTTGAAAAGCCGAACCTGTTGTGCCAAGCTCAGGTGCAAAATAATGGGGGTCGGAAAATACTGCAATTTTTGTGTTAATAGCATCTTTACAAGTCATATTGAATTTGGGACCCCAATGAGCATTTCCACTTACCGGAAGCATGCTTCCAATTAATGCAGATACAATAAATACTGATGTTATTTTTTTAAAAATGCTGTTTTTATTAATAGTATTTTTCATAATTATGTCCTCCGGGATATTGTGTAATATTTTGTAATATTGTATCACCATACTATAAATGTAACAATAAGTCTTGTGTTAAAATTTTGTGAATTAAATTATATGATGGTAATAATATTAGAACATTAGCTCACAAAAATTTACAAAAAAATATTAAATATCCAAATGGCTATTTACAAAATATGTATTAATATGATATAATTTAGGAGGATTTACAAATGAAATAATAATTAAATGTTTGTAATAGGTGTCAAAATTAAAAAACAAATTTACATTTGTTTATCATATAAAGAGATTATTCATTTTAATTGTCTATGGCAGAATGCCTTAAAGCCTTAGTTGTCGAACGTATTACATCGTGTGTTATTTTCAAACGGTACTAATACAAATTTAAGAATCTTTCAACCTCTGTAAAAAGTGGATAAACCTATTTATTTGTGTGCCTCAATATAACTTATAAAGGGGATGGGTTATTTGTGCTGCAAATATAAGATTGAAGCAGGTTTAGTATGCTTTATTTTTAAAGATTCTTTTTAATTTGTGTCAGTTAAGTTAATAAATTAATAAAATTTAAGGAGTGGTAAAATGCGTACAAAAAATTTGATTTCTTTCGTTTTTACTTTGTTCGTTACGTTGTTGTTGTTTACGCTGCTCTATGTTTTTGTTACTGAAACAGCTTCTTTAAAGCCTGCAGCATCTAGTGGAACTGACTCTATGACAGTAATGAGTAACTCAGGAATTAATACAGCGGGTAAACTGGATCTGGTTGTCTCAAATGCAGTGATCATATCCAGCACAGATACCTCCATAAGATATTCCTTTACAATAAAAAATAACAGCATAGATACAATTGCAAGCCTTGAAAATGTATCTATACATAACTTTTATTCAGAAGATACTGATATTGATGAAGCAAGAGATGCGGATGCAGGTATAAGCAATCTTGATATAAAAAGTTCGCTCGCTCCCGGTCAGAGCTATACTGGAACCTGCTTTGCGTCGGGAAAAATACCTAAAGGGATGAAATACCTGATTTTTAAAGTGGATGCAGCAGATGTACTCGACGAATCGGATGAAAACAACAATACACAAGTATTATCATTAAGACCTGACTTGGTATTTGTTGATGCTCATATAACATCAACATCAGACAAAAAAATAAGTTACACCTACACTATAAAAAATAACGGTTGCTTACCGGTAGCCGACCTTTACAACATATCTATTCAAAACCTTTATTCTGCCAATAGCACTTATAATGACAAGGGGGACATGCCAGCAGGGGGAAGTATACTCGGATGTAAACGTTCCCTTGCTCCCGGTGAAAGTTTTACAGCTACATTCTATTCTTTTACTGCAGTACCGGCCGGAATGAACAAAATGCTGCTAAAGATAGATTCATGCAATATTGAGGAAGAAGCAGATGAAACGAATAATACATATACCATAGAGCTGTTGGATGATCTTCAAATCACAGATGTTGAAGTAATTTCCAAAACGCCGACACAGGTAACCTATACGTATAAAATAAAAAATAATGGTATAAAAATAATTCCAAGCATTTTTAACGTGTCGATACAGCACTTTTACTCAGCAAATAATGTTTTTAATGATGCAGGTGATGTTTCTGCAGGAGGGGGGATTTTAGGTATCAACCGTTCCCTTGCTCCAGGAGAAAGCTATAGCGGAACATTCTCGGCCTTTGGAACAGTACCGGATGGAATGAATTATGTAACAGGCATGATTGACTGGGGAGACAATCTTAAAGAGACAAATGAAGAAAATAATAAGTTCTCAACATTTATACCATATAAATAATAAATGGCGTGAAGTTCCAGTATAGCTTTTATACAGCTTAAAAGTGGATAATCTTTACATTCTTTTGTAACGGATGTAAGATTAAAACACTTTTCATATAGAAAAGAGGTCAGTTCTTTTATTGGGCTGACCTCTGTGTCTTTTGCCTTTTTACAGCCTATCTATCCGAATAATCTTTGGAATTTTGGTTGAAATGCTTTGTCACAATTAATATATCAGCCATGTTTATAGAATTATCCTTATTAAAATCACATACAGAATTGAAGTTTTCATCAGTTGAGGTTGTATTAAATGCTTTAGCTAATTGCATAATGTCGTACATATTAATTGTATTATCATTATTTATATCTCCAGCCCATAATAATACCGGGTTTTCTATTGATCCTATACTTGCACTAAAGTTTTCAACAAAAATTTCCCTGGCTAGATATCCAGGCTTACTAAGTCTGATTGTATATCCCTTTGTACTTTCTGGAACACCGGAAGTTTCAAATTTTCCATAATCATTGGTAATAGAACTGATTTCCGTTCCCATAACTTCAGCTTTAAAACCTTCCTTAAGTATTGATTTTTCAGGAAAATCCTTAAGATCAGGGGATACAAAGCCTGATATTTTGCTAGACGAACCGGTATAGGGTATGATAAAGCTCGTATTGCCAAATCCTACTATTGTGCCATCTTCCTTTGTAGCGACTGTATGGTAATAACCGGAACTAACTGATTTAACATTAGTGAGCCATGCAGGAACAGAACTCTGACCATGAAAGTTATCACCCCAAGTAATGAGTGTGCCATCATCTTTTAGTGCTGCAGAGAGGCTACTGTTGGCAGAAATAGCTTTAACGTTAGTCAATCCTTTAGGAATATTACATTGACCTCTTCCATTTTCCCCCCAGGCAACAACAGTGCCGTCTTCCTTTAGTGCTACAGTATGACTTTCTCCGGTTGCAATGGATTTAACATTTGTCAATCCATCAGGAATATTACATTGACCAGCACTGTTATCACCCCAGACGACAACTGTACCATCCTCTTTTAATGCTGCCATATGTCCTCGTCCAGCAGAAATAGCTTTAACATTTGCTAAGCCGGCCGGCACATTACATTGTCCTTCAAAATTTGCACCCCAAGTAGCAACAGTGCCGTCTTCTTTAAGTGCAACGGTATGGCAGTCTCCTGCCGCAATAGCTTTTACGTTTTTTAACCCCTCTGGAATTGCACATTGTTTAGTGTTATTATCACCCCATGCGGTGACAGTACCATCTTCTTTTAATGCAACGGTATGATAGGAGCCTGCCGCAATAGCTTTAACATCTTTAAGCCCTTCGGGAACTGTACATTGATTAGAATAATTGTAACCCCAAGTCACAACAGTACCGTCTTCTTTTAATGCAACGGTATGGTAGTAACCGGCAGCTATAGCTTTGACTTTTATTAGTCCCTTCGGGATATCAAGTTGTTTATAATAGTTATCGCCCCATGCGGTGACAGTACCGTCTTCTTTTAATACTACTGTAAACGAATGACCGGCTTTGATTTCTTTAACATTTGTCAAACCTTGCGGAATATTGCACTGGCCGCTTCCATTCCAGCCCCATGCAACAACAGTGCCATCTTCTTTTAATGCTGCAGTATGCCCATAACCGCCGGTTATTGCCTTATACAAAGCCTGACTTTTGTTACTCGGTGCACCATCGGCAAAGCTTATAAATTGCCATTGAGTGAAAGCCATAAAGGCTAGTAAGAGAAATAATATGGATTTCTTTTTCAAGTTAACTCCCCCTTATCACATTGTAAATAAATCAGGGAATTTTAGAACTGTACAAGCTGCCATAGATTCGGTACCATCAGCCAATACAAAACAGGTGGTTATATATGTAAAAAACGGAACTTATGAGGAAGTTGTTACTATAAGAAAAGATAATATTTATCTGATTGGAGAAAGCAATACCGGCACTATAATCACCTATGGGAATTATGCTGGAAAATCAAAACCAGACGGAACTATCTATGGTACATCAGGTTCAGCATCATTCTATCTTTATGGCAAGAATTCTATTCTTGAAAATATTATGCTTGAAAATTCATTTGATGAAAACACAAATACTACAGGAAAACAGGCTGTAGCGGCCTACATCCAAGGCGACAGAAATATAATAAGAAATTGTATTTTTACAGGCAATCAGGACACATTATATGCAAATGGAGGCAGGCAATACTATATTAAATGTAAAATAGTGGGCGATACTGATTTCATATTTGGAGGGGCAACAGCGGTATTTGATAATTGTGAAATTATTTCAACAGTAAGAGGCGGTTATGTAACAGCTGCAAGTACCGACATATCTAATTATGGATACCTGTTTGTAAACTGCAGATTAACAAGTGATGCACCAACAAACTCAACGTATTTGGGAAGACCTTGGCGTCCGGATGCTTATGTGGTTTATAAAGCATGCTATTTGGGAGCTCATATTAATAAGAATGGCTGGACTACCATGAGCGGTAATTTGCCTGAAAATGCCAGATTTTTCGAATACAAAAATACAGGCCCTGGAGCAGTAGTCAATTCCACAAGAAGGCAATTAACCGATGCCAAGGCTCTGGAATTCACTGCGGAAAATATATTAAAGGGTACTGATAATTGGAACCCGTTTACGGTTTCTACTGCAACACCAACTTCGACACCAACTCCTACACCAACTCCTACAGCAACACATAAACCTGCAGATGAGTCAGGATATACAATTTATCAGGCTGAAAATGCCTCTTACAATCAAGCGGTATTTGAGACTAAGAATGCAGGTTACTCAGGTACGGGCTATGTAAACTATGATGGTGTCGTAGGAAGCTATATCGAATGGACTGTAAATATTCCAGCCTACGGTAATGTCAGACTTAATTTTAAATATGCAAATGGTACTGCCAGTAATAGGCCCTTGGAAATTAAAGTTAATGGGGCACAAATAATTGACAGTATGGACTTTAATCCAACCGGGTCATGGACGACGTGGAACATAAACAGCACAAGTATTCTCCTAAATAAAGGGGTTAATACAATTATAGCTGCTTCATTGGCGGCTGAGGGTGGTCCGAATATTGACTATATTGAAGTAATAGAAATAAAAAATACTCCTACTCCAATAGGTTTGGTAAGTGCCGATCTAAATGGTGATAGAGTTATAAATATGGCTGATGTTATACTTTTGGCATCTACCTTTAATGCAGTAAGGGGAGATAACAAATATGTTGAAGCCAATGATTTAAATAAAGATGGTTCAATAAACATGTCTGAGGTTATTATTATGGCCGCAAAATTTAGTATGGCTAATACATAATATATCTATATAACATATTTGAAGAATGAATAGAGTGCTTAAAAAAATCCTAGCTGGAAGTCCTGCTGGGATTTTGTCAATTATGGGCTAAACAACATATGCAGATAAATGTGTTTATTATGTACGACAAAAATAAAAGATCTTGCTGAAATCCTTGGGGTTGATGGAAGATCAGTTAGAAGGTATAAGGATGACTTATTGCAAGCTGGAGTGCTTGTTAGATCTGGAGCAGGCAAATATGGAGTGTACTATTTGGAAAATGACGATTACATCTTATCCTTGAATATAACGAGCCAGGAGTACACTTCAGTACTGATTGCACAAAAACAGCTTACAGATACCAATCATCCTATCTCAAATGATATCTCTACATTTCTGGAAAGGATTGGTCTAGTATACCACAAATCTTTCGACGTATACCAAAATATTGATAATTACATGGTTAAATGTACAAAAGGAAATGCAAAGTTTATAGATGAGCGTAAAAAGCTAATTGATATGCATGTGGCTATAATATCAAGGAATAAGATAAAGATGTTCTGAAAAAGCAAATCTAGAAAAGTTGAGTATATGAGGTACAGTATATTGTATGATACCGCAATAAAATTGCTAGATTCCGCAAAAGATATTTACGAAAATTAGCAGGGATTCTTCGGTGACATAAAAAG